>JBCCNE010000301.1:0-6220 GCA_039026015.1 Cyanobacteria bacterium P01_C01_bin.70
CCGCCATGCTTCTCAGAAATAATTTGGGCGCTGATGGATAGACCCATGCCCGTGCCTTTATCGTTGGGTTTAGTCGTGAAGAAGGGATCGAAAATTTTACGCCGGATGGGTTCAGGAATCCCCGGTCCGTTATCCGCAATTGAGATGCGTGCTTTGGACTCGTCAACTACAGCGGTGCAAATGGTGATTTGGCTGGGATGACGTTTAATCTCTTCGACTGAACGCTGGTGATTATGGTCTTCCAAAGCATCGATCGCGTTGGCCAAGATATTCATCAAGACCTGATTCAGTTGCCCCGGATAGCAGTCAACTGCGGGTAAATCACCATAGTTTTTGATCAGGTTGATTTCTGGATAGTCTGCTCGCGCCTTAAGACGGTGCTGGAGAATCATCAGCGTACTTTCAATGCCTTCGTGAATATCCACCGTTTTGAACTCGGCTTCATCCATACGAGAGAAGTTGCGTAAGGACAGCACAATTTGACGAATGCGTTGGGTGCCAATTTGCATTGATTGCAGCACCTTGTCCAAATCTGCTTGCAGAAACGTCAGGTCAATATCTTCGGCGATCGCCTGAATATCCTCAACCGGATCGGGATAGTGGGTTTGGTAAGCTTCGACAAACTGCAGCAGATCATGAGTGTAGCTCTCAATGTAGTGCAGGTTGCCGTGAATAAAGTTCACGGGGTTGTTGATTTCATGAGCAACTCCGGCCACCAGTTGACCCAGGCTGGACATCTTTTCGCCTTGAATCAACTGAACTTGCATTTGCTGCATATTGGTCAGCGCATCGGCTAGCTCTTGGGTTCGATGGGCAACCTGCTGTTCGAGTTTTTGAGTCAGATGAAAGAGCCGGATATGGGTGCGGACTCGGGCTAAGACCTCTTCTTTTTGAAAGGGCTTGGTGATGTAGTCGACAGCTCCCAATTGAAAGCCCTCAACTTTATAGTTAGTGTCTGACAGCGCCGTAATAAACAACACCGGAATAGTTTGGGTCGCTGGATTGGCTTTGAGGCGACGACAGGTTTCAAAGCCGTCGATTCCAGGCATCATGACATCCAACAAAATCAAGTCAGGGGGCGCATAGTCTACTTTTTGTAGAGCGCTCAAGCCATCCTGGGCCACCAATACTTCAAAGCCTGCTTCGTCTAGCAAATCAAACAAAACGCTGAGATTTGCCGGGGTATCATCGACGATCATCACCTTGCCCGTAGTCGCGATCGCGGCTGATGGCACCGTCGTCCCATCGGTGCCTTTGGGAGTGTGGTTTTGAAGAGTACTCATCGTATTTAGTCGCTTTCAATTAGTGGTTTTGATACTGAGAAATCAGCGCTAGGAGTTCTTTTTCTCGAAATGATTGGGCCAGCGCCTTAATCTGATCAGCAAACGGGACGAGTTTTGGCGTTTGTCGAAGCTGTTCCGCTTCTTTCAGGATGCCCTTCAGATGTCCTCGCATGGCCAAATCGTGGAGTTTTGCCATGGCTTCTGGCGCCGGCACTATAAGGGGCTGATCATCCTTAGGGGGCTCGTTGTTAAGGCGATCGCCCCCCTCAGATAAGGCATCTGTATTGACACGAGTTTTGTCACTGGCAGCGATCGCGGACTGATATTGCCATTCCAGCTTGAGTAGTGCCTGTAAATGACTCAACAGCTGGCTAACGTCGATGGGCTTGGATAAAAACACGTCAGCTCCGGCAGTGTGGGAGTTCTGAGAGCTGTCTGAAAACACATTTGCCGAAGAAGCAATGATGGGAATATCTCGGTCTGAACGTTGCTGGCGCAACTGTTCAATTAGGGTCAAACCATCGATATCGGGGAGTTTGATATCGGTGATGATTAAATCTGGCTGCAGGTCTGCGGCTCGCTGCAGACCTGTCGTGCCATCTTCAGCAGTTTCTATCTGAAAGCCCAGCGGTTGCAGCAAACTGCTCAGTACTGCCCGGTTTTGAGGATGATCGTCAATCACCAGCAGGGTCCGCACGGCGCCGCGATAGCCCACAACTGTGGACTGAGTTTTCAATAGGGCAGCCTGTTCAGCGATCGGCAGGGTCAGCTCAAACTGAAACTGACTGCCCTGTCCCGGTTCACTGGCAACCGTTAGAGCTGCGCCCATTTCTTTCAAGATCCGCTGAGTAATTGCTAATCCGAGGCCAGTGCCCTCGGCGCGGCGATCAACTTCACCGACTTGCTCAAAGGGCAGGAAGATTTTCTCTAGCTGATTGGCGCTTATCCCCACGCCGGTGTCTTGAATCGTGAATCGTAGTCGGGCTAAGGGCGGTGCCGATGGCGTGTCATGAGCCGGTGGCGCAAAATTCAAGGGTTTAACGGTTAAGCTCACCTGACCGCGATCGGTAAATTTAATGGCGTTACTTAATAGATTTAGCAGCACCTGACGCAGACGTTTCTCATCCACCGACACAAAGGTGGGCAGAGAAGCCTCGGTTTGATAAGTAAATAGGAGATCCTTTTGCTCGGCTTTAATCCGGCAAATCTCCACCGTTCCCTGAAGAAAGGTCGCAAGCTGAGTGTCCTTAGGATGCAACTCCATCTTGCCCGCTTCGATTTTGGACAAATCCAGCACGTCGTTAATCAGAGTCAACAAGTGCGCTCCCGATTGAGCAATCACTTCAATGCCGTTGCGATCGCGATCTCTCAGCCCTCGAGACTGTTGCAAAATTTGGGCATAGCCCAGAATGCCATTAAGCGGCGTGCGCAACTCGTGGCTCATATTCGCCAGAAACTGGCTTTTTGCCTGGTTAGCAGCATCAGCAACCGTTTTAGCCTGCTCTAGCTCCTTGGCTCGGGTGGTTTGTTCATCCAGTAAACCTCTCACCCGGGCAATCAGTTGATTTAGCGACTGGGTCAGCACGCCCACTTCATTGTGAGTAGTAACAGGAGCCTGCACATTGAAGTTAGAGTCTTGAGTTACTTGCTGGGCAATCTCCGTGACCGTTTCAATCGGACGAGCAATCGCGCGGCTGGTGCGTATCGCCAGCAGAATCGCGATCGCTACCGATAGCACCATACTGCTGGCAATGATATTGATCCGCAGGGCGCTGGCCTCAGCTAGCTTCTGCTGCGCCTGCCGTTGGTCCGCATCACTGAGCTGCTCAAACTGCAGCAACGTTTCCAATAAATCGTCAAAATCAAGCTGAAATCGTTTTGCCTCTTGGCTGGTAAGCGCTGCGGCCAATCTCTGAGGCGAATTTTCCTGACTCTGGGGGGAAACCACTTGCGGATCGACAGTCGGCCAGAGGCTCTGGATGAACTGGTCATAGTCAGCGATCGTCGCTTCAGAGTCCGCCACCAGTTCAGCAATTTCCTGATGATTCTGAATGAATTCCTGAGTCTCAGGCTGCTGGGTAAAGGCGTCGAGGTCTTTTAGCAACTGGGTCAGCAAAGCTCGATCGTTGGCAAATTTGCTGGTTTCGTACTTGAACCAGATCGAAGCCTGGGTGACAGACAGCAGCCGTTGAGGATGGGCCTGCAAGATCAGCACTTGGTTCTTCCAGTCTTTCAGCAGGGTTTGTTGGGTATGGCTCACATCTAAATGCTGCTTGGCCTGCTTTTGGGCATAGTCTCCCAAATATAAGCCGATGCCCGTACCCAGTACAGCAACGCCAATGGCGATCGCGTAGCCCTGGCCGATATCATGGGCGATGCCCGCCTGCATAAATAACCGATTTTTGATTGAGTTCAGAAAAAACATGGCTACGTGCCGATGACCTTATTGAATCAATGACTCTTGGCCAAGGGCTCGATACGCCGCTCGCAGTTCGTCATAGCTTGCGTCTGCGGCTGTAACAAACGCGGACTGCTGATACTTGCTATTGGCTGGGGCGGCGACCAATGCTTCTAGCAGTTGAGCCTGGGCATCAATCATCCGCATTTGCACCTCTTGCATAAAGTCAGCATTGAGCGTGCTTCTAGCCACGAAAACGTCGTTGGGGAGTTCTTCTCCTTGGATCAGGCTGCGCACCTGATTCTCAACGCCTGCAGCTTCAATAAACCGAGTCACTCGCGCATTGGCATCTGTCCACGCGTCCACGTTTCCTGCCAGCAGCGCCTCTAATCCGCCATCACCCAGCATCTCAATTTGAAAGTCTTCCAGGGTCAACCCGGCATCCATCAGCAGTTTGGTCGACCAAATATGGCTGGCAGTAGAGCCCTCAGCCCGCATGGCAATGGTTTTGCCTTTTAAGTCAGGGAGGGCTTGCAGGTCGCTATCCGCTTTTACCACCATGACGGAGTAATAGTCTGGGCGGGTCACGGCAACAATCGGCTCAGCCGCTGCCCGAGCCCTTAAAATCAGATATTCTGAAGGCCCAGCAAAGACCAAATCCACTTTGCCAGACAACAGGGCTGGGGTTGCCGCCACAAGGTTTTCCACTGGAAAAAATTCGATCGGTAAATCCAGCAGCGATTCCAAAGCGGCTCGAAACGGGCCGTAGTCGGCTTCGAGGGATTCTAATCCTTGTACGTCAGTGACTGCAAACCTGAGCTTGTCAGGGCGATCGCCCTGACTATTCTCCTCCTTACCCTGGCTCACCGTTGAGGCCGAGCAACCCGCTGCAAACAGCAGAGAATACGTGATGAAATGCCGCCGCTTCATAATTAATATCCAGCTTCCTTGTCTGAAGTAAGTTAATAATTGAATCGTCTTGCCCGAGGCGGATATCATCCGCCATTAACTGGGCCCAATCAGCCATCAAGCTATTGCAAGAAATCATCCTGACCTATAGCTTGATAGGCTTCACGAATCATGTTGTAGTCAGTGTCGCTAGTCGAAATCAGAGTGGATTCTTTAAACCGAAAACCGATGCTTTCAACAGATAAAATCGAGTCTATTAATAGCTGCTGATTATCTATAATTCGAGTTTGAATATCGCTTTGTCTGGCCGCGTCTATGTGGCTGCTGATCATAATTACATCGCCAGGCAGTGGGTCACCGCTGGCAATAATGGGATACTCAGATTTAGAAACGCCTGCCTCTGCCAAGGCATCTTGATAGCGATAGGGGTTGCGAGCAATGGCATCGGCTGCTCCAGTTTCCATTACTTTAAGACTGTGCTCACCGGACATTATGATGTTGACGTCAGTCAAGGGATCTAATCCAGCGTCGGTTAATATCTTGATGGCTCCTAAGTGACTGGAGGTCGACCCTTCTCTGCGGACGTCTAGCGTCCGCCCCTTTAAATCAGCAGCTGACTGGATACCGCTATCAGCAGACGCACCGATCACGGTGTAATAATCGTTTCGGGCAACGCCAATGATGGGAACAGCTCTTGTTCTGGCATTAATAACGACATATTCGGCTGGCCCAGACCAGACTAAATCAACCGTATTGGACTGCAATGCAGCAGCAGCAGCAAAATAGTCTTCAACAGGAAAAAACTCCACCGGAATTTCAAGAACTTGCTCCAAGGTGATGCGAAAATTTTCGTAATCCCGCTGCAGATCTTCCATGCCTTTGGCATCAGTGACGGCGAATCTTAGTTTTGACAGTGGCCGCAGTTCTGATGTTTCAACCTGTGAACGAGGTGTCTCTGAGATGGTACAGCCGGCAGCAAACAGCAGTGCATACCAAATAAAGTGGCGGCGTTTCATCAGTAAAAACTCTTATGAAGTAGCGCTAAGGCAAATTAATTCAAAAGTGGAGCTAGACCGAGAATGCCCATAATTTGTAGGTCTTCAACATTGCCTCGTTGCGCAGCGGTTTGAGGAAAAATTGAGCGTTTAAACTTTATATTTTTGATCAAAAATTTCCTGCACGCAATCAGCTCTAGAATTTAGCTCAATATCGTTCCATAGCCTCTATCAGACCGGTTTTGCTATGTGAGGCCAGCTAATGGTTGACGTTTTTGGAGCGCTTATTAAACAGCCGCTGTGAAGAGAAGTTTTGCAAAGCCAGGTAGGCCTGCGCTTAGATAATGAGCAAGCCATACCAAGTCAAGCTTCTTCAGCAGATTTAGATAGATATTGACGTTAATCTATTTCATTACCCACGCATCCAACGGGCCTACTCATAGAGCATAACTACACTCAGTCAACAGCCTGAGCGGAGGAGTTTCTCGCTACTCCTTAACGGTTGACAACCGGGCTAGAAGGCTTGCTGCATGAGGGACAGAGCCTGGAGACCGCGCCGAAAACAGCGCTGTTTATGGGGCTTGAGGGCCATCAATTGTCCGGCCCAATGAGGCCAAAGTGCCAGGCTATAAATC
>JBCCNE010000302.1:0-6218 GCA_039026015.1 Cyanobacteria bacterium P01_C01_bin.70
TCAGCCGCTGGTCGGGAGGAAGACGCGATTGCCCTTGGCGAAAAACTGAGCCGCCATCCCGATTTGGACGTGCGCAAGCAAAGCAAGCGAGTGCTCGAAATTTTGCAGGCTCCGCAGCTCAACCGTCGCGCCGACTGGCTTACCCCCATCCCCGATCTCAGCGACCTTGATGAAAGCAAAGACACCGATTTTACGCTACGTAAGTACAATCCGCCGCGTAAACCGGTGCGATCGCTCTCGCCCGAGCCCGCTCCCGAAGACCTGAGTCAGATGAATACCCACGACAATGGATTTTTGGGCGCTGCGATCGTGCTGATCTTGCTCCTATTAGGCAGCGCCTGGTGGCTAGCATGAGGGTGACTGGGTATGAGGGTACGAGGGTGGTTGGGTGATGGGGGAATAGAGCTTGGGGTGAACATCTTGCCCGTGAGCCCAACAGAGAATCAAGAACCAAGAACCTATTCCGAACTCTGAATTCCATCACTGCTTCAGCAGTGCCTGCCGCTCGGCGACTTGCTTGAGCCGCTGTAGCTGGGCTTCCATGTCTTGCTTTGTCCACTTAGCGGCAAATGTATTGAAGCCGAAGGCTACTAGCGGGTTGGCAGCCGAAAATTCAAATCGGTTGAGTAGGTGAGTGCCGGTGTCGTTAGGTTGACATTCCCAGCGATCGCGGCCGGCAAAAAAACCTTCAAACTGCCAGACAATCAGACCCGGCGATCGCTCTACTACGGTGCTTAACAAGGTTGGCTTAAGCAGGGGTACCTGAATAATAAAGCGACTTTGGCCACCGAGCTCAGTATTCCAAATGTCATTGACTGGCTCACAGCATAGAGCTGGATTTAGCCACTGATGCATCAGGGCACGGTCAATAATGCAGTGCTCAACGGTCGTTGCGCTCGTCGCAATTTGAATCGATTGTTCAAAGGTTTGCCAAGGTTTACTCATGACTCATTGGTTAACCGGTTGAGGACAGATTTACTTTAATGGTGCAGCTATTAGCCTGTCTGTGATGCGGATAAATGAGCTTGGCTTTCGAGCGGCAGACTTGCCAGCGTAAATAGTTCAGGATGACTTTTCAGCGGAAACCCTCTGAGAGGGAATTGGCCAACTCTTTGAACGTCAGTGGTATCAGTGTCTGCACACTTTTACCCCACCGCAAGTGAAGAAACCGCTCAAAGGTCTGTGCAGTATTGCTCTGGGGCGCTTGAAGGTCGCTTTTGTCAGTCAGCCCTTCAACATAGACGTGGCAGTGCCAGAGCGGACACAGCGTGAACTTATCAAACTAAGCTACTGAATTGCTAAGCCTGAGTAGGAGCAGATTCGAGATGATTTGTTAGACCAAGCACGGGGAAGGCAGCAAAGCTGACAAACTGGTGCCGCAACTACAACAGACATCAAAAATTTATCGTTCTAAAAAAACCGTCCGGGGTTGTGTTAATGAAGATTTCACGCAAATATAGCTGCATGAGCGAACTCGATGGCATCGGGGTCGAACAAATTGTGCATTATGGCCCAATCTGACGCGAAGTAGCCAAAAAATCTATCTCAGGAACCATGACAGTCAGCCTCAACTATATTTCTCAATCTTTGCGGGTATTTCCCCCTGTGGATATACCGACTGTGTTAGCCCAGGTAGATATAGCTCCTCTGGAAAGCTTTGTTTCCGAGATGAGTTCGACTTTGGGCGCATTTTTACCGAGTTTGATTTGGGCGATCGTCATTTTAATCGCCGGTTGGATTGTGGCCACGATTGCGGCCTCCATCACAAAAGGTGTGCTGAAGCGGACGACTCTGGACGATCGCCTTACTAACATGATTCTGGGTCAAGATCCTGACCGCGATGTTCCTATCGAGGCGTGGGCAGCGACGGCAGTCTATTGGATTATTTTGGTCTTTACGCTGGTGGCCTTTCTCAACGCCCTTGAGTTAGAGGTGGTTTCTCAGCCGCTTAATGACTTCTTGCAGCAGATCTTCCAGTATTTGCCGCGCATCGGTGGAGCGGCCCTGCTGTTAGCGGTTGCCTGGGCCACCGCAACCATCGTGAAAGTGTTGATTACGCAGGGGCTGGCGCGCTTTAACTTGGATGATCGCCTGTCGGAGGAGATGGGCGAAGAAGCCAGTCCCATCGTGCTGAATGAGTCGATTGGCAGCATCCTTTACTGGTTTATTTTCCTGCTGTTTGTGCCGCTTATTTTGAGCGCGCTTAACCTGCCGGGACTGTTGACTCCCATTGAGGGGCTCATCAATGACTTCCTGCAGGCAATTCCCCGGATTTTGACGGCGGGAATCGTTCTGGCGATAGGGTGGTTTATCGCTCGCATTGTGCGCAAGATTGTTACCAATCTGCTGCAGGCGACTCAGGCGGATGCGATCGGTGCGCGGTTTGGGCTCTCTTCGGCCCCACCTTCCGGAGCCGCTTCCGATGCGTCGAGCAACGCTGATGAGGGCATATCGCTTTCTAAGCTGGCTGGCACGATTGTTTTTGTCTTGATTTTGATTCCCGCTGTCGTGGCGGCGCTCAATGAGTTGGATATTGAGGCCATCTCGGGGCCAGCCATTTCTATGCTGGAGCTAATCCTCGACTCCATTCCCCGGATCATCATGGCTGGGGTGGTGCTGACGGTGGCTTATGTCGTTGGTCAGTTTGTCTCTGATTTAATCACTGGGCTGTTACGCACCGCTGGGTTTGACAACATTCTCAGCATTCTGGGGCTGCCAGAACTCAATGCGCCGCAGTCTGGCGTCGAGACGATTGACGCGGAAGGCCGCCCGGCTACCCGGGTTGAAACTGCCAGCACGTCTCCTTCTGAGGTGGTGGGCTTGATTGCCCTGGTGGGCATTGTGCTCTTTGGAGCGATTACCGCTACGGAAATACTTGGCTTTGAAACCCTCTCCACTATCGTGCGGGCGATTCTGCGAATTTCAGCCAGGGTATTGAGCGGCGTCGTGGTTTTTGCCGTGGGCCTGTATTTTGCCAATTTGGCGTTTCGCCTTATCCGGAACATGGGTGGCGCGCAGGCCAATATTTTGGCGCAGTCGGCTCGGATTGCGCTGATTGCTCTGGTAACTGCGATGGGGTTACAGCAGATGGGGGTCGCCACCGATATTGTCAATCTGGCCTTTGGTTTGCTGCTGGGAGCCGTTGCCGTGGCGATCGCGATCGCGTTTGGCCTTGGCGGTCGCGATATTGCCTCTGAACAAATTCGCGAGTGGCTTAACGCCTTTAAGCAGCGTTAACTGACGGCTGTTTGAAGGAAACTAATGGCTGTTTTGCACCCCTGCTGCTATGTCAGTGGGGGTGCATTGTTGCGTGTAGATCGGTATAGTAATCAGCACGATGGCATTTCTCAAGCTATAGGCTGTCACTATCCATTTAGAGCCTAAATTCTGATGCTGAAAGCGGCTCAGCCGCTAGCTGGTTTTACGGGGCGGGTGCGGTAATGCTTATACCGTTGGGCTTTTGATGTTAATTAGTGACGCGCTCTAGTGAAATGCAAAAAATGGCCTAAAGCCCCTTTTCTCAGGTAAGTTGGTGTACCTGACCAGGCAAGGGAATGCTGTGTAAATCATCGCCAGGGGACGCAGCGGCAATGAATAGCGACGATATTGCCCGGTATATTGAGCAAACGGATAGCCTTTCGAAGCCTTGGATACTCATTCAGTGGCGGCTGCAAAAGCTGCAAGAACGCAAGGCTGACATGGAGCCCGAAGCTTATATGCAGGAGCTAGCGGAACTGCATCAAGCCTTGATGAACCTAGGGAAATGGTGGGTTGGTCGCGAAGACGAGGTGTTTTGACAGCATTTTGAGCCGATTTTCTTTATCACCCTCTTCTCATCAGATATTGGCCAGCGGCCATGGGACGCACCTGTTTGATCGTGAGCTGAGCTGGAGTGCTTTTAGTCGCCGGCTGCTCTATGATGCGGCCCAGCCAGACCAGCCGGCGCTGCTGCGCTTGCTAAAACTGGCGCAGGCGGCTGCCGCGCTGGACGAATATTTTATGGTACGGATGCCCTTGCTCAAAGGCATCGTTGTCGGCAGGGAAGCGATTACTCTCACTGCTAATCAGCTGACGCGCCTGCGAATTTATTTGCGATCGCTCGTCGCCCGCCAGCAGGCCCATTTCGTTTTTAACCTGCAACCTGATCTAGACCGCCAGGGCCTGCATCTGCTGAGCTATGTCGAACTCACGGCCGCCCAACAGCAGCAGTGCTATCGCCGTTTTGAAGACGAAGTTGCTCCGGTGCTTACGGCACTGGTCACTCCGCCTGATGTCGATCGACCTGATTTCTCTAATCTCAGCCTTAATTTGGCGATCTGGTTAAAGCGCGATGGCAAAACCAAAGTCGCCTGGGCCAAGCTGCCCCGCGTGCTGCCCCGCTTTCTGGTGTTTCAAGCTGAGATGACAACTCCACAGGAATGGATCGCCGTGCCCCTAGAGCAGGTGGTCGCGGCGTATCTGCCCGTCCTGTTTCCCGATGCTCACCTGTGTGGCTGCTATCCTTTTCGCGTTACCCGCAGCACCGACCTCGGCATTCTCGACTCGGAAACTGCCAACCTGATGGACATGATTCAGGAAAGTCTGCAGCAGCGCCAACAGCAGCAGCAAGCCGTGCGTCTGGAAGTCGTGCAGGCCATGCCTGAGTGGATGCGATCGCATCTGACTCGCCAACTGATGCTGCAGCCGGCAGACGTGTATCGACTCAGAGGCTGGCCGGGGTTAAGCGATCTGCGAGAACTTTGCCGCTTGCCCCGACCCGATTTGCAGCCTGCGGCCAGGCCAGCCACGTTACCCCCAGCCTTGGTAGCCCAAGCGCCGCCGTCCATGCTGTCGTTTGTCAAGCTGGCACCAGAGCCCGCTGCCGATTTGTTTCGCGTGATTGCCCAGCAAGACCTGCTGCTGCACTTTCCTGAACACTCCTTTACGGAGACCGTTGAACGCTTTGTTGATCAAGCCGCGCTGGACGAACAAGTGCTCACTCTAAAAATGACGCTGTATCGCACTGCCGTCGATGCGCCCATTGTGCGATCGCTTATGACCGCAGCGAAAGCTGGTAAGCAAGTTGTGGTTCTCGTTGAACTCACCGCTCCCCTCGACGAAGCTATCAACATTCACTGGGCCAAGCAGTTGGAAAAAGCGGGGGCCCATGTCGTTTATGGGGTAGTCGGCTTTCGCACCCACACGAACCTGGTGCTAGTAGCCCGCCGCGAAGCCAACCAAATTTGTCAATATGCTTACCTGGGCACTGGTGACTATTTGCCCGATCGCCCCCAACCCTACAAAGACTTAGGCTTGCTGACTTGCCGCCCTGATATTGGCGTTGATCTGAGCCACTTATTTAATTTTTTGACGGGCTGCTCGCGCGCGGTTGACTATCAAACGCTGATGGTGGCCCCCGGGCAGCTCAAAGGCCGATTAAAAGCCCTGATCCAGCGGGAGGCTTACCATGCTCGCCAGGGAAATCCGGCTCGGTTAATTGTCAAACTGAACCTACTCGCTGACCCAGACATTATTGCTGCCCTCTATGAAGTCGCCGCTGCCGGGGTCGAAATTGACTTAATTGTCCGGGATATCTGCCGTCTGCGTCCGGGAGTGCCGGGGCTTAGCGATCGCATTCGCGTTATGAGCCACTTGGGCGACTATGTGGAACACAGCCGCATTTTGTATTGCCACAATAATGGCCAGCCCGAAGCCTGGATTGGCACTGCCGACTGGACCCCGCGCGGCCTCAACGAGCGCATCGAAGTCATGGTGCCCATTCACTCGCCAGCCCTTGTCCAAGAGCTATATACCTTGTTGCAAACCCTGCTGGCTGATACGCAAGCCAGTTGGCAACTGCAGCCCGACGGTCGCTATGTGAAACGCTAGCCCTTGGATCAAATAGCCCCCATCAGCACAGCAAGATTGGTAAGTCGGGACGGGACTTGCTGGCGATCGCCTGGCAGCCCACCCGCAGAAATGCAGCTGAACCATCGCGGCAATCGAGCTCACCCGTCTAAGACGAATTCTCCATACTCTGGCTACACATCCTGCTCCCCCGCCCCCTTGCTCCTAAAGCTCTCCATTCCAATTTGTAGCGCTATCCCGGAGAAATGGTATAACTCACATCTTGCAGTATTGAGCATTCTGTCTCATGCTGAGACAGGGGCACGATTAACGCTGACAACGAGACCGAGTCCTGCCAATACAGGTCGAATATCTTCCAACTCGTGTAAGAA
>JBCCNE010000303.1:0-6198 GCA_039026015.1 Cyanobacteria bacterium P01_C01_bin.70
ACTCAAACTCTCAAGCCGGGGCTGGACTGCAAAGGCCGCACTATCGGCGTGATTCAAGAAACCTTTGGCGAGGGGCTCGATCCAGAAGTCGATAAAGCGGTAAAGGCGGCGATTGCTCAGTACGAAACCCTGGGAGCCACAGTCAAACCGATTTCTTTGCCGCGCTTCCGTTACGGCATTGCCAGCTACTACATCATCGCCCCCTCTGAAGCCTCGTCGAACCTGGCTCGCTACGACGGCGTCAAATACGGCGCACGGGCCGAAGAAAACAACCTTGTCTCGATGTATAGCAAAACTCGGGCCACCGGCTTTGGAGCTGAGGTCAAGCGCCGCATTATGATTGGCACTTATGCGCTTTCAGCAGGCTACTACGATGCTTATTACCTCAAGGCACAAAAAGTTCGCACCCTAATCAAGCAGGATTTCGAGGCGGCTTTTCAAGAAGTCGACGCTCTCGTTTGCCCAACAGCGCCGACCACTGCTTTTCAAGCGGGAGCCAAGATCGAAGATCCCATCAGCATGTATCTGTTAGACCTGATGACGATTCCCGTCAACCTGGCAGGGCTCCCTGGCATTAGCCTTCCCTGCGGATTTGATCCGTCGGGTTTGCCCATTGGCCTGCAGCTGATTGGCAATGCCCTGCAGGAACAAACGCTGTTTGAAATGGCCTACGCCTACGAGCAAGCAACCGACTGGCATCAACAATCACCCCAGTTGACTTAAGCGAGGTGAATCTCCTCCAGTCCTCATTCAAAAGCGGGGTCAGGCTTTTAGCAGTCGTGCGATCGCCTTCAACATGACGCACTTTCCTATTGCCATCTCATCAGTTTCACCCCAAAACATAATGAATGTATCCAGCTATAGCGCCCAGGAAATGGGCTCAATGTCGTGATCTTCTAGATAGGCGTTAGCTTTGGAAAAATGCTGATTGCCAAAGAACCCTCGATGGGCAGATAGGGGCGAAGGGTGGGGTGAGGTCAACACTAGATGCCGATCGCGGTCAATATACTTGCCTTTTTTTTGCGCGTAGCTGCCCCACAGCATGAAAACAATATGGTCGCGCTGCTGATTTAAGGCGTCAATAATCGTGTCCGTAAATTCCTCCCAGCCCCGTCCCTTGTGGGAAGCGGCCTTGTGCTGTTCTACAGTGAGCACGCTGTTAAGCAACAGCACGCCCTGATCGGCCCAGCTTTGCAGGCAGCCATGTTTAGGAGGTTTAATGCCCAAATCTTGCTCAATTTCTTGGAAGATATTTACTAAAGACGGCGGTGGTGCAACGCCCAGCGGCACCGAAAAGCTCAAGCCATGGGCCTGCCCGGGTCCGTGATAGGGGTCTTGGCCCAAAATCACGACTTTAACTTCATCAAATGGCGTACTGTTCATCGCATTGAACATCAGTGAGCCGCGTGGATAAATAATCTTTCCAGCCGCCTTTTCTGCCTTTAAAAATTCTTTCAGCAGCTGCATGTAAGGGGTCGCAAACGTATTTTCCAGAACCGCTTTCCAAGTTGGTTCCAGTTGAATAGTGCTGCTAGGAGAGGGGGTAGAGTCTGTGGTCATGGGAAGCGATGAATTTAAGAAAGGAAATAACTGCAAATCTTTGGGGCAATCCATGGCGGCAATAAGCCGAGTAAATATGCCTGCCAATAAGTTCGAACAGCTTATTTATTTTAGGGTTAGCGATCGCTCGACTGAGAGCCCGGCGATCGTTCACCCCAGGGTTGAATTTCGTCAAGAATCGGAGAACATGGCAACATCCACGCGCTCGGCGGTTTCGCGGCCTTCAACTAGGCGTTGAAAATAATCGAATAGCCTCTCTGTACCGGTTTCAGGGGTAGCGTCAGCATCATAAAGTCCTGTCTCGGGATTGAGCACCAGCATCGACTCCGTGGCGTAGTAGTGTCCGATGCGCGCCAGCTCGGCCTTGGCGGCCACCGGCGGCACAACTTTCCCAATCGCATCCAAGAACTTGGCTATTCCACTGAGAAATGAAGCCGGTACGCTCTTGAAGCGCGGCTCACGATCCAGGAGTTGGAACAGGTACTTTCCCTGCTCCAGCGGCGTAAGGGCGGGGCCGGGACCCCCAATTGGCAAAATCTTACTTTGCAAGGCAGCGTCTTCCAGACAATCTGCTAGGTACTGCGCTAAGTCAGCATCGCTAATGGGTTTACAGGCGGTCAGCGTGCCATCGCCAAACAAGAAAAACGGCTTGCCATTCTTAACCCGCTCCACCTGTCCGGCCAGTGATTTAAAGAATGCCGTGGGGCGGACGATAGAATAGGTGAGTCCCGACTCAATTAATTCTTTTTCGAACGCCAGCTTGGCATGCTGAAACACGAGGAGTGGCTTTTGCACACAGATTGCTGACAGCAGCACCATCTGCCTCACACCCGCGGCTTTGGCCAACGCAAGAACGTCCGCATGGGCCTGATAGTCGATCGCCCAAGCGTCTCGTGGTTCGCCGGTTCGTGACGCCATGCACGACACCACCGCATCAAACCGCTGATCGCGAAAAACTTGCTCCGCCAGGAATGCCGCATCTGTAACGTTGCCAAAGCGCACCTCTGCCCCTGGCAAAAGGCCCGTGATTTTTTCGGGGGTTAGCTTCCGGCCAACGCCTGCTTTGGGCCGCACAATACAAACGACCTGGTGACCACGCGCCACCAACGCGGCCACGGTGGCCCGCCCAATCGTACCGGTGCCTCCTAAAACAAGAATACGACGTGCCCCTGAAGCACTGGCGTCAGTCATATTCAACGGCGGCAGCTCTGTAGGAACATCCCTGCGGTCTTCCATCCATTACTCCTGAATTCGTGCCCAGCATCTTTGACTCTCAACCAAACTGACTAGCCAGCCAAAGGCTTAGCTATCAGTGTAAGGGCACTCGGATTGCGGGTCTACAGTCTCTGAAACGTTTCAGACGATGACAGAGGGGATTTTGAAAAATGTGCATTGCTGACTGCCGGGAGGAGCGATCGCGCAACTTTCAGACGGCTCAGCCGTTCACATTTCCCAATTTATGGCATGACAACTAAACTGACGGCTACTTTACTCAGCGAGAATTCTCTTTTCAGGAATAAAAGTGCTTGTCAACCTCTATGCTTCGCTAGCTTCAGAAACGTCAGCCGTCACTTTATCAGACTTAATTTCTTCCGCATCTGCCTCTTGATTTCCCTTTATAAAGAGAATTAGAGCCACAATAATAAAATCCATCATTGCCGTTCCCAGCAGTCCGGCTAAAGATTGGATTGCCAAGTATTTTTCGGTGAATATATAAAGGCCAACATTGGCAATGCCAAAGAGCAGCCAAGTCGCTAAGCTAACGCCTTCTGCTGAGCGACTGCGGACAATTTTGACTAGCTGAGACACTGTCGCCGTCGGCAGAATAATTGCGGGAATCCATCCTGCCAAATTTGTAATCAGACTAGATATCTCTGCGCTATCTAGAGGCCAAAAATCATTAATAAAATCCATTTTTTTGCAATGAGGCTTGTCTACTAAATAACTCCAAAATTAAACACTTAAAGTTTCTTCGGCATGAGTTCGCACGTTCTCCTGTAAAAATCGAGCTGTGGGGTAGCGTAATTCTGGCTTCGGGGATAATGAATTTATTAAATTCAATTTTTAAAACCCCTTCATGGAAAGATACGCCAAAAAATAAATAACTTTGATTAGTAGCTTCTACATAACAAGATAAAGGCTTTTTCGTTTACTTTGGGGCTGATTAGCCGCTCGCTATAGCCTGCTCAATAATATCAGCGGCTCTCTTAGTTCCCCCGGCTTGTTGAATGGCCTTTTGTAGCCTGAGAGCATGGTTTTTGTAAGACGCTTCTGTCAACACCTGCTTGATCGAATGCTGTAGCTTAGAAAGGTTTAGCTGCTTTAGGGGAACCACCTCTCCAGTGCCCGTCCAGGCAATTCGGGCGGCTACCCCAGGCTGGTCGTTAGCAATTGGAATGGCAACCATCGGCACGCCACTGCTTAAGGATTCCAGAGTGGTGTTCATCCCGGCATGGGTGATAGTCAGGGCGGCTCGCAGCAGCAGCTCTAACTGCGGCGCAAATTCTACGACTAGAGGCGCCCCTGGCAAAGGCGGCAGCGACTCTGTCGGGCTCCCACCGCCCAGAGAAATTACCAGTTGAGCATCCAAATCCTGACAGGCCTCGGCGATGGTCTGAAATGTTCCTAATAGGCGATTTTGCACCGTGCCTAAAGAAGCATAAATTAGCGGCTGCCCGGTCAACTGATCAAAGGGGAAAGCGGCTGGCTCACGGCTGGCTGGATTTGAGAACGGCCCCGTGAAGTGAAAGCAGGCAGGCAATAACGGCCTGGGATACTCAAATTCAGCTGGCTGTTGGCAAATTTGAGCCAATTGAGAGTAGGCATCATTAGGATGCTGGAATGACGCCAGGCCGTGCTGCCGACGATAATCATCCACTAAACCCGTAATTGGTTTTGCCAGTTGATCAATTAGGCGATGTCCGAGCTGATTGCGCCGACGGGCCCACCAATCGGCGCGATAGCTCCATGCAGTATTAAACGGGGGGACGTCGGGATCTCGATTAATCATCATGGCGCAGCAAACGCTGATGAAAGGAAGATCCAGGACTTCAGCGATCGTTGAGCCTCCAAACGAAGTTTGATCGATCAGCAGCGCTTCCACGCCAGCATTTTGAAAAGCGGCGGGTGCTTCTTGCAGCAAGAGGGTGGTACCTTCTTTAAATAATTCAACCGTGTAGCGGAACGCAGCCAGCCCGCTGAGCTGCCCCAGTTTAGCCAATGCCTCTGCAGCTGAGCCAGCAGGATAGTCTATTTCACCGATGGGATAGAGTTCTAAGCCTGCCGCCGACACCTTTGGTTGAGCATCTAACGTGCCCACCAGCGTAACCCGATGCCCGCGCTGCTTCAATTCATAGCCCAGCGTTGTCATGGGATTTAGGTGACCGCTGGCAGCGGGACAGAGCAGTCCAAAATGGGTCATGATTTGCTCTCTAGTTCGGCGTGTGTTCAAGCTTAAGGCAACGCTACGCTTGCGAATCCTGTTCACGCAAGATTTCTAGCTATCAACCGCGATCACCACTGACAGCTAACAACTGCAAACTAAGGCATGATCGCATCGACTAAGAATCAGGGGCATCTCCCATTGAAACGCATTAGCAGTTGGCAGACTACGAACGAGCTACTTAGCTGAGCTTCACTAGAGACAGATATCATATTTCTGTAATGTTCCTCTGCAACACTGCTTAACAAGGGCGCAGACGAGTCAAAGCTCTTTAAAGCTACGCAGTGTTTTCAGAGGTATCCAATGAGTTCTGCCGATTCAGATTCAGCTACTTTAGAGCGCCCTGCAGTTCGTGAGCTGCCTCATCAGCCACGGTATTACTGGTTGCTCTGGCTAATGTTAGGAATCGTAGCGGGTGGGGGATTCGTTGGCTACATCAGCCGCTCAGCGAGTGATGTCAGTGCATCAGAACCCCAAGCTCAAGCGCTGCCACCGCGTCCTGTAGAGGTGGCTAGCTTAACGTCTGGAGAGGGCGTTCGTTCGGTTGAACTGATTGGTCAGGTTGAGGCTCGCACTAATGCGACATTGAGGTCACAAACATCGGGCGTCATTCAACAGGTTTTGGTGGAGCCTGGGGATGCGGTCACGGCGGGGATGACGGTGGCAGTGCTGGAAGACTCTGACCAGCAGTTAGCGCTTTCAGAAGCTCAGGCGAGTCTGGCTTCGGAGCGCAGCAGCTTAGCTGAACTGGAAGTGGGTACGCGCCCGGAAATTATTGAGCAGCGACAGGCGGCCCTGCAGTCGGCTCAGGTGCGAGAGCAAGCGGCGGCTGACAATCTGCAGCGCACGCAGGAGCTCGTGGCGGCAGGCGCGCTGGCTGAGCGATCGCTGATTGAAGCCAGCTCTGCCGTCAACGATGCCCAAGCCATCAGACTAGAAGCCGCCGCTACTTTGGCCGAGGCGACCGCCGGACCTACCGCTGAAGAAATTGCGGCCCAAGAAGCGATCGTCGCCGCTCAGGAAGCCGCCGTTAATCAGACGCAGTTAGGCCTTGACCGGACGCGAATTCAGGCAACGACGGACGGGGTTGTGGAGTCGCGAACGGGCAATATTGGCGACTATCTCGAAGCGGGCGACCCGATTTTGTCGATGGTGAATCGTTCAGAACTAGACATTTTCTTAGAGGTGCCCGAAGA
>JBCCNE010000304.1:0-6191 GCA_039026015.1 Cyanobacteria bacterium P01_C01_bin.70
ACCGAGTTGGGACAGCTCGAAATTACCGCAGCGGTACTGGATGCGACCGATCCTGAAGTGACTAAAATTTGCCGTATGCATAACGTTGACCCGGCGCAGGCGAGCGGCGGCATCGCAGTCAGCTGGCAAGGCTCAATGCAGTGGGATGAAGCCGGCCAAACCCAGAAAGATGCCACTGTTCTGATTCTCGTGCCCGATGAGCCAGGGGCTCAATCGGGTCAACTATTGCGTGAAAAGGGCTACGCTGAAACCGCTCCGGTAGTGGGCCGCTATCAGGTAGATGACCAAGCGGGGCTGGTGTTGACGACGAACTACTCGACCATGAGCTCCATAGAGCGCTTCTCGTTCCCCAGTGACACCACCCGCATTCGCACTAGCACCGTGATTGGCCTCTCAAACACGGCGTCTTTTTGTCTGGAAACTCGCCTGGATGACAGCGGCGAGGCACCACCGCCAGCCGATACCGATTGGAACGCGCTCACCATTCCAGCCGCCCACTACTCCGTTTGGGGCTGGTAAAGAAACATTTCATCGATAGGACGATTGCGGCCAGTGAGCGTTCCCTGACGTTGCTTTTGCTTGACAAAAACGGCAAACAAAATGCCGAAATCCAAGCTCAGTCTTACCTTGGACGAATGTTAAGCTCTGTGATGATTTACTCAGAATCGTCAGGGTCGCTTGCCGCAATCCCCTATGATTGGCACTAATGATTGTCAAAAAAATTCAGATACGGAGATTCAGACGTGGCGCTTCCATTGTTGAATTATTCCCCTTCCAGTCAAAACCAGCGGGTTGAAGGTTATGACGTTGGCAGTGAAGAACAACCCCGAGTCTTTAGCACTGATGATCTGCTGGACTCTACCGGCATAGACGACTTAATTGAAGCCGCCTACCGGCAAATTTTCTTCCATGCCTTTAAGTGGGACCGGGAAACTTTTTTAGAATCTCAGCTCCGCAACGGCCAAATTGGCGTGCGTGATTTTATCCGGGGGCTGCTGCTGTCTAAAACCTTTTACAACAGCTTTTATGAGAAAAACAACAACTATCGCTTTGTTGAGCAGTGTGTAGAGCGCGTATTGGGACGCCAGGTCTACAACCAACGCGAAAAAATCGCCTGGTCGATTGTGGTGGCCACTAAGGGCATCCAAGGCTTTGTTGATGAGCTGTTGGGCAGTGACGAGTATCTCGGCAACTTTGGCTTTGACACGGTGCCTTACCAGCGTCGCCGAGTGCTGGCGGGCCGCACCGAGGGCGTGATGCCGACTAATTTGCGGTTGCCTCGTTACGACGAATATTATCGTGCCATTCTGGGCTTCCCTCAGTCGATTTGGCAGGCTCAAGTGCGTCGCTTTGTGCCCCAAGAAAAGAAGCCAACTGCTGGCAACCCCCAGTTGTTCTTAGATATGGCTCGTAATCTCAAGCCCTTGGCAGCCCCTACACCGCCGGTCAACACTTCGACTATCAACATCGCGACCAAGGTGCCTTACCGTAAGGTTGCTTCCTAAGCATTATCAGTCTTGCTTCAAGGGAACTCGTTAAAAAGGGAGCGATCGCTCCCTTTTTAAATATTTTTCTATAGATTAAGCGATACAATCTCCCAGCTTTTGGCTGATGCGGAAGACATTCCGGCCTCTTAGAGGTAATATCTGAGAGAGACAGACTGGAAAGTGTCCACGCATACTTTCTACTAGTACCCTTGTCGTATAATTTACGAGCAAATCTTGTTGTTATATGCGAAATCGCTAAGGATACTTACACATGTCTCTCTGCCGAGTTGGGTAATCTGCCAGCATGAGCCCTATGGATTCTTATGAGTCGTGGTCTAGCCATCAACCGGCTTCTGCGGTTGAGCTTGAGAACCACCTGTATAGATATTTACAGCGCAGCCGTCAGAAAAATGAGACGGAGAAAGTGCTGGAAGATTTTTATGACTTATTTATTCGAGCTGATCGGTTTTCCAATGATCTGGTTTGGGAGACCTTGGTTGAGCTAGTTCATCGACCCCATGCTGAGCGCGAGTTTAAGTACACGCTTAACCGCTGTAGCTACACCCTAATTAACCCTTGGACAACTGAGGCCCAAAATCATTGGGCCGTACCGGCGCTGGTGCAGCTGTTTGAGAAAATTCCGACTGCGCCAGCATCTGTCTGTGAAACGCGGAAGATTCGTCATCTGAGCCACTTATTTACGCAGACTGAACAGTATGCGGCGCTGCGCCGATTTGCCAACTTAATTGACGATCAGCTTGAAGAAGCAGCTTTAGATGTTGAAGATCAGCTGGTTGCTAAGCAGCTTAAGCGCTACCCGTTTTTGTACGACAGCAGCCTGCTGACTAAAGATAGCGATCAGCATCAGAAAAGCCAGGTTGGTAAATTGCGTCAAGAAGCAGAGGCCAAATTCGGTGTTCAGCTGGCCCGCTACTGCGACCAGCAAAGGCGTGGCAGGGCCTCAACCGTTCAGAATCCCACTCAGATTCCGACGGATGAGCTTACTGAGGCGCTGCACTACTACACAGGCAAAGTCGAAGGCAGTCGTAGCCATCGCGACTTAGCTCAGATGTTCCACACTTATAGTAGGACGGTGCGCTCTTTCCGAGACTTCAAGGAAGAGTTTTTAGAATATCTGCTGTCTCCTTTAGCCGATGCTGACCCTCGCTATGTCAACAACAATTTTGGTCGGCAGCTACGCCAGTATCTGCGCGATACTCTGAGTGATTTTGATGGTCAGCGACTCACCGATTTTATTGTTATCACCACCTGCCAAAAGCTCTTGAACTTTTTGGTTGTGCAAGGTCGGCAGCAGCCGGTCTTCCGCCGTTTTTGGCAGCTTTTGAATGAAGCGGGACAAATTCTCACGGTGGGCTTGCTGCTGCGGATTGTGCTGTTTTGCTCAGCGGTAAAGCCCTGGCTAGAGAACCGGATGGCAGTGCTGTTCAACTATCATGAGAAGCGCACTTGTAAGGAAGTGCCCTGGCTAATGAATACGCTAGAGCATATGAACGTAGCGCTGCTCACCAACTTTGGTAAGTTTGGTTACTCCTTTACCTAAGATCAGCTGGCTATACGACCGTGGGCGATCGCCCTGGTTTTGGGCAGTTATGATTGGGCTGGCCGCCGGCGTTGGTTTGCGCTGGCTCAACCTGGGCGACAAACTCTTTTGGTATGACGAAGTCTTCACGGCGCTACGGGTTACCGGGCATATGGGCGGTGCGGTGCGCGACCAAGTGTTTAACGGCGTCCCTGTGACCGCTGGTCAACTGCTGCAATATCAGACGTTTGCGCCCGACAGCACTTTTTGCGACACGCTGCGATCGTTCGTCGATCATCCTGAACATCCCCCCCTGTTCTATCTATTGTGTTGGGCTTGGGTAAAGCTCTTTGGTACCTCAACGGCTGCCTTTCGAGGAGTTTCGGCCTTAGCTAGCACGCTCACCTTTATTGCCCTCCCCTTTTTAGCATGGGAGCTTTTTGCCTCAGCTACCGCCGTTGTCGTGCTGCCTCTTCTATTTACCTTTTCCCCAGTCCACCTGCTGTATGCTCAAGAAGCTCGGCAGTATGCCCTGTGGTCACTGCTGATTGTCGTGACGACTTGGGCTTTAAGACGCGCTGTTCGATTAGACAACTCGTCTGCCTGGGGCTGCTATGTCATTGGTTTGGCACTCACCTTTTACACTTCGGTGGTGTCGCTCTTTGTGTTGATGGCTTACAGTTTGTATGGCTTACTCGTGCTGCCACGCCAGCAGTGGCGTGCGTTTGGCGCTGCCACCACTGGCGCGGTGCTGCTATTTACGCCCTGGCTGTGGGTTATGTGGGTACAGAGTCAGCGCTTACAGTCAACAACCTCTTGGACAACCCAAGTTTCATTTCCGATGGATGCCCTGGTGAAGCTTTGGGGACTCCATTTCACTGCGGTTTTCTTTGATCCAAACCTGCCCCTGGAAAACATTTATTCTTGGACGATACCCCCCTTGTTTTTACTCTTACTGGCGGCGGTGTCGGTGGCGCTGTGGAAAACGTTGCCCCCAGAGTCGAGCGGGCTGCTGTTAACTCTGATCTGGGTGCCCACGATTTGCCTGATTGGGGGCGATTTGGTGAGAGGCAGCATTTTGTCCAAAAATACGCGCTACTTCGTACCGGCTCTGATGGGATCACTGGTAGGGGTTGCAGGATGGCTGTCATTGCTGCATTCTAGGCGATCGCGACTGGCCATTTGCGGTATTGCCCTGACCCTGGGCCTGAGTTTGATCAGCTCGCTCGCGATTATTCAAGCGCCGACCTGGTGGAACAAAGGCATCAGCTATCATAATCTCACGGTTGCCCAGGCGATCGCAGAGTTTGATACTCCCGTAGTCTTGACGCAAAACTCGGGAACGACCTTAGGCAATGTCATCTCACTAAGTCATTATTTACCGGCCTCAGCGACCTTTGTGATTACCGTTCAACCGGATATTCCACAAGTACCAGAGGCCGCTGAAACCGTACTGCTCTATCAGCCCACTGAAGCTTTGATGAATTCTTTTGCCTGCCCGCCGGAAGCGCTGCCCGTGCCGGACGGACTATTCCGCGTCCCGTGCGTGCCAAACCCTTAGCCGCTGCATTATGCTGCCACAAGGACTACCTGGTGAGCTTAGGTGCAATGCCCACCATGCGACCTCAGGTCGTCGCCTTAACCTTAGGAGGCTAGGGCGACTTCTACCGTCTCTTGTAGTTGACCACTTTGGTACAGCTCGATCATGATGTCAGAACCGCCCAGAAATTCGCCGTTCAAATAAACTTGAGGGATGGTAGGCCAGCTGGAATATTCCTTGATGCCTTGGCGGATTTCGGAGTCAGAGAGCACGTCAAAGGTCTCGAAGGGCACGCCTAAAACACCTAAGATTTGTACGACATTGTTTGAAAAGCCGCACTGGGGCATCAGCTTGTTGCCTTTCATAAACACCATGATCTTATTGCTGTTAATCAGCGTTTCAATGCGTTCTTTAACCTCAGGAGTCATGGAAAATTACCTCATCGTAAGTAGCTGGTTCAAAGAAAGTGACCGGGAGAACACGTTGTCTGTTGGTTGGCTAGCTCACTTTAGTCCAAGCCTCAGGCGTGTAGGTTTTAACCGCCAGAGCGTGAATGGCTTCGCTTGACATGGCTGACTGCACGGCTTTGTACACCAGCTGGTGCTGCTTTACCAGAGTGAGGCCGGCAAATTTTTCTGAAACTACGGTGACTTCGAGATGATCGCCGCCGCCGGTCAAATCGTTGACGCTGACTTGGGCACCGGGCATTTCTGTCTGAATCATTGAGATAACCTGATCGGCTGTGACCATGCGCTTCCTCTTTAAGCTCCTGCCCTAGTTTATCAACTACGTTCTTTCAGCTTAGAGCATTCCATTTAAAAGCATATCCGGCCTTGGCACGACCAAATGTTTTTTCCCTATAGGTTCAATAATTCTTCCTGGATTTTGCACGAGTAATCAGCTGGAGAACCCTCAATTAAACTCATAGGGCGCTTCGACAAAGCCCATTTCAAACAGTTGCTGATAAGCCTGCTCGCCCAGATCACGGGTGGGCTGCTGGCTACGTAGCACTTCCATGAATAGGGGAATGGCCTCTTCGGGCTGATCTTGGCTGCGGTGAATCAGGGCGAGTTGGTAAGTGGTTTCATCGCGCTTTTGGGCGGCTTCGATCGCCTTTTCCCGATTGCTACGATTTTGCCGCGTATCGACCCCAAAAAACATTTCTGCCAGCTCAGAATAGTAGAGAGACAGCTGATCATATAGTTCGCGAGCTTCATTAAACTTGGCGATCGCCATCGTGTAGTCTTGGCCGGCCACCGCCGCCTCACCCTCGACAACGAGCTGATCGGCATAGGGCACGCTAAAGTCGCTGTTAGCAACGGAGTCGATGCGGCGCACGTCCGAGTCGGGACTGAGTTCATTTTCTTGCGCGATCGCGGTGGTGGCCATGCCCCCCATCAGGCTGATGGCGAGCAAGCTACTGCCAACTAAGCTTTGTAGGTGACAAATAGGAAAGGAAAAATTAACAGCCATGGGGGAACCTAGGAGCAAATATCGACGGAATCCGAAAATACCGATGTATCTTACCATTTCAGTTGAAACTTGAACTTAAAAACCACTGGGTTGCCGCCATTCCGGTAGACGTTGGCTACAGTTGGAACAGCTTCGGCAGCCATTTGGTAAT
>JBCCNE010000305.1:0-6148 GCA_039026015.1 Cyanobacteria bacterium P01_C01_bin.70
TATCAGCGATCGCGCCGCGCCCCAGCAGACCATCGCCAGGCCAAACAGCAGCTGATGCGCGACTACTTCCGACGACGAGGCAAAATCGACTTTGAGGAGCCCCCCCTGGCAGACATCTATAACGAACTGCCGGTTGCTCGCCACAAAGGCGGCATGATTTTAGAGCTGATCGAGCAGCAAATCGGCCAAGAGGCTTTACTGGCAGGCATTCGCAATTTCTTCGCCGATCACCGCTACCAGGGACCACCCTACGCCACCATACTTGACTTGCGCGATGCAATTGCGGCCCAGGCTGCCGAAAGCGATCGCCCCTTAGTCAACGAACTGTTTGCCGAAGTCATTACCTATCAGGTCGGCATTACCGACGCCACTTACGAACCGCTTGCCGACGGTCAATACCGCGTCCAGCTCAGCGTCACCGCCCAAAAGCTAACGACGACAGGGCTGGGTGAGCAAACCACCGAACCGCTAGAGATGCCCGTTGCCATCACTTTGCAAAATCAGAACGGCGACATCATCTACGAAGCCGAGCAGACCCTGGATGGCGCAGAAAGCACGGTCGAGGTAACGGTGAATGAACAACCGATAAGGGCCGCGATCGACCCCGACTACGCCCTGCCCTCCTCTTTCCTGCAAGACAACGCCAAACCCATCCGCCCCCTCCGCAATTAGCCGTACAGTTATGATTTCAGCTGTCTGCAGCACCATGTTTGTGGCAGTTTTGCAATGGCGAGCGAGTTTATGGCTTTTGATTCGGACGGGGAGAGGGTCAAATTTCAATAGCAGCAACGCTTAGAACGCCCTGGGCAACGATTTAGAACGGCAAGATTGAGCGATTCGAAACAGCGGAACCGCCAGAGGTTGCTAGGACACTGGTGATTGTTTTATCCGACATCAAGGCTGAGTTCTAGCAACGGGCCGAGGTCGAAGATTCTTCGCCATATTTCAGGCTAATAGCCGCTGACGGAAGACTCCCAGCCGTGGTTATGGAGAATAATGCACTGCTGTCTAGAATAGCAGATGCAGTTGTTGCGCTCGAGTTCTAGGAGCAGGCGAGTCACAGTCACGCGAGAGGTGCCAATGGCTTCGGCAATTTGCTGATGGGTTAAGCGCAGGTTGATCAAATGCCCTTGCTCGGTGGGGCTGCCAAATTTGGCCGCCAGCCAATTCAGCAGGAGCTGTAGCCGCTGGGCAATCTGTCCATGCCGAATGCGGATAAGCTCTTGCATTTGGGCGATATGGGTGAGCATCACCTGCTGAAGATTGCCGCACTGGCCAATTTCAAGGCGAGCAGCTTCAACGTTTGTCAGGCACTCAATCTGACAGGGCTGGATGCGAGCCAAAGGATGGCCGACCAAATCCCCTGTTCCCCAAAACCCAAGGGTGATGAGTGACCCTTCTTCGCCAATCGTAAACAGACGAACTGTGCCAACTCGAATTTGCCACAAAATTTGTTCCCTGAGTGGCATATACTCCCGACGCCTAAAAGCATGAACCGAAGCACAATTTAACGGTGACAAGCTGAGAGTGGAATCGTACATAAAGCGGAGGGTATAAATCTCAAGTAACCGGCCTTGCAGATAAGCGCCATTGCTAACGTTGCGTCAAAGCTCAAAAACAATAGTCATTGTTGACATAGATTCTCAATAAGATTAGTGTAGCACAACGCCTCTGCTGTGTGCCCGAAATGTCCTACGCTTACTCAGCAGAACTTTGATAATGCGATCGCCGGGCTCTAAAATTCATCTCTAACCAGGTCCTATGGCTTGATTAGTCGACCCTAATCAATTAGGGCGGAATGATAGGACCAAATCACCTCTTGGGGCGAGTTCGATGGAGTAAAGTCTTTGCAGTCTTTTGCTGATTCTGTTAAAGCTGAGTAGGGGTTGACAGCACACTGCAGCTGTTCGCAGCCGGAAAAGTAGACGCAGCGATGGCAGGGCATTGCCTGTAGCTGGCGAATTTGAATTAGCTGGCGATATAGGCCCCTGACAGCTGAATACACAAACCAGCCCACCACAATAAGCCACAGTACCGGGCTTAGGGTGATGCCAATCAGCAGCAAGGCGTTAGAAACATACAGCTGCACCATAGCGATTCGCCAGGATTTATGAATCAGAGCTTGAGGTGAGCTTTTGCCACAGCCAGGTATCGATCGCCAACTGGCCACCCCCATTCACCAAAAAGAATAGATAAAATGAAGCATAAAGAGCCGCCGTTTCTAGAGGCGTCACACTAAATCCATTGCCTTTGATATGGAAGAAAATAGCCACCAGCATAGTAAAAAATAACGCTGCTGCATTTAGCCGAGTCAGCAAGCCCAATATCAACAGAATTGCTCCGACGACCTCGGTATAAGCAGCACAGTAAGTAAAGAAAATCGGATAGGGTAGACCGATGTAAGTCACGACATTGTCGGCAAAGCCCTGAACATTCGCCAACTTATCCAGACCGTTATGGATCATCAGCCCGCCAGCGCTGACTCTCATCACCAACCAAAGTACTTGAAACCAGAAGTTCGTACTCGCTATGGATTGAAAGAGTAGACGGGTCAGAAGATTGGATTGCGGACTCGTGGAAAGGGTCGTCATCAGCCACACTTAATCTGCCCCTTCACTGTAGACTTTGTTGAAATGAATTCCCATTAACCAAAACGATTTAGTCATCTATGTTTACAGAAAGTGATACAAACATAGGGGAATGTAATCCAGCAGTTTCAAGGTTTCCCATCCATCTATAGACGGCTCCTAGGGGCTGCCATCATTTAGAGACTGAACCCTTAGCTGAGAGCAGTTCAGCCCCTAGCTAGTTTTGCGGAGCGGGCGCGGTAATGCCGATGCTGCAAGGGTTTCGAGTTTAATTAATGACGCGCCCTTGCGCTTTTTGAAACTGGCCTGAAAATCGACACTTTGTCCTGACTGCCAATTTACGAGAGCACTATGAGACCTTCAAATCCGGCAACAGAGCCGAATCGTACGGTGGCGACCCTGGGCCTCGTGAGCCTACTCAATGACTGCGCCAGCAAGATGGTCTACCCCGTGACGCCGCTCTTTTTGACCGGGGTGTTGGGGGCTCCAGCCTGGACAGTGGGAGTGGTTGAGGGCATTGCGGAAAGCACGGCCAGTATTCTCAAGCTGTATTCGGGCTGGTTGTCCGATCGCCGGGGGCAGCGCAAACCATTTGCCGTCATGGGATATGGACTAGGCGCCCTCTCAAAGCTATTTTTGGCAATTTCCGTCGTGTGGGGCCACGTGCTGGGAGCCCGTTTGGTTGATCGCGTTGGCAAGGGACTCCGCGCCGCGCCGCGCGATGCCCTGATTGCGGAAAATAGTTTGCCCCATCAGCGGGGGCGAGCGTTTGGTCTGCACCACAGCTTAGAAACCGTGGGTGAAATTGTTGGTCCGCTGGCCGGCTTCTGGGTGCTTTGGCAGTTTCCCGAGAACTATCGGGGACTCTTTGCTATCGCTTTTATTCCTGCCCTGCTAAGCGTTTTAGTGCTGCTGGCTCTGGTCAAGGAACCACAATCGCCGCGCTCAGAGCCGCGAGCGCTGCCGCAATTTACGTTCCAGGGGCTGTCGCCCACTTATCGACGGTTTCTGCTGGTGGTGGGGCTATTTGGCCTAGGCAATTCGTCAGATGCGTTTTTGCTGCTGCGGGCAAGGGATTTAGGCTTTGCTAGCGGTCAGGTGCTCCTGCTCTATGCCCTGTTCAACCTCGTGGAAGTGTCGCTGGGATTGGCCGCCGGCAATCTGTCAGATCGCGTGGGGCGGCGTCCCCTGCTGGCTAGCGGGTATCTGGTGTTCGCCCTGGTATATCTAGGATTTGCGATCGCCCCCAACGCTGACGTCATTTGGCCCTTGTTCATGCTTTACGGACTATATTCCACCCTGACCCGGGGCGTGCAAAAGGCGTTTGTCGCAGATCTCGTGCATCCGGCGCGACGGGGTGCAGAAATTGGTACGTTTTATCTGGTCGTTGGGCTGGTGGCGCTACCGGCAAGCTTGGTAGCGGGCTGGCTCTACGCTCAGGTCGGAGTGGCCGTACCGTTTTTGGTCAGTGCGGGCATTGCGGCGATCGCGGCGCTGCTGCTAACGACCGTTCAGCCCCGCTCATATGCTGAATCCTAGAGGCTGTCATCACTTAACGCTCAAATCCTTATGTTGAAAGCAGTTCAGCCCCTAGCGGTTTTTGCAGAGCGGGCGCGGTAATGCCTATGCCGCAGGCATTCTGAATTTATATTGACGACGCGCCCTAAAGCTATTTGTAAGTCCCTGTTGATTCCTAACAGACCCGACACCATGCCGCAGCCAGGAAGAGTTGGCCCTTAAAATAAAGAGCACTTTATTCGTTTCACTTAATCATGTAGCAAAAGATCTGACTAAAACTGATTAAAACTGATTAAAAGCCTACAAAATCAAGTATTCAGATGTGGTCTAAGGCTACCAAGCCAGATATGAAATCTTTCTCTAATAGGCCTTTTCATAAATTAAGTTTATCGGCATAAAAATAGACAATAAGCAAGAAGAAAGAAATCCAATCAGCCCAAGAACTAATTCTTTCTCATAATTCTAAGGCACGTCTAAATAAGTAGCCATCCTTTTACTTGACGTTACAACTTTAGTCTAAAAGGGTACTCTTCTTTTGGGAAAAATTATGTACGATGGGCAACAGGCAAAAAAATGATTCAGCAGAAATCTCCTCCGCCTCCTCTATTCAGGCGATTTGTAGGAGTTATTATTTTGGCAATCATTTACTATGCTACAGCCGAGATTTCACGTCACGTTGCATCAACTCCCCAGGAGGTGACTCCAGTTTGGCCGCCGGACGGCATTGGAGTTGGAGCTGTTTTGTTGTTTGGAAACTGGATCAAGTATGGTATTTTTCTGGGTTCTTTTCTCGCTAACTTCTGGGCCTTCCAAGATTCAACAAATCTCTCGACACTGATAGTTTCAACTTTACCAGTATTAGGAATTGCCATTGGAACCACCTTAGGAACACTGCTGGGCGTCTTTTTACTCCGAAAATTCACCCAAGGTGGCTATCCCTTAGATCGAGTTACTGGCGTATTTCAATTTTTAGCTTTAACTGGGATGGTAGGCCCAATAGTCAACGCCACAGTGGGAGTAGCTTGCCTGACTTTAAGTGGTAAGGTGCCCTGGACTGCCTACAGCACAGTCTGGCTTATTTGGTGGATTTCTAACGTTTCAGGAATTTTTACTGTCACTCCAATTCTCATCAGTTGGGGTCAACTGTTTCAGGAAAAAATGTCTTCTATTTGGCGACGTCAATATTCTAATTTGCCATCGGAAAATCCAGAAGAACTTCCTCAGAATCAACGAACTTCACTACCTGTAAGATTCGAGGTAATCTTTGAATCAGGAATTCTTCTGGGAATCGTCCTTCTCATTTCCCAAGTTGCTTTTGGTGAGGGGTATCACCTGGAATATATGTTGATTCCTGTATTGCTCTGGTCTAGCTTTCGGCTAGGGCAACGAGGCGCAACGCTACTGACATTTGCTGTGGCTGCCATCGCCGTCATCGCAACTGTCAACGGCAGAGGTAGTTTTATCGCAGCCGATATAAACCAATCGTTAATTCAACTACAGCTATTTATTGGTGCCATCACGCTGACAATTCTTTTACTAACAGCAACTATTGCGGAACGTGCCCAATCAGAAACTAAGTTGCGTTTAGCCTTTGCAGAGTTAGCTAGAAGCAATGAAACATTGGAAAGTCGAGTTCAGCAGAGAACGGAAGAACTGAATGAGCGAAATGCAACGTTAAAGCAAACGTTAGAAACTCTGAAACGAACTCAGTTACAAATTCTTCAGAGTGAAAAAATGTCTGCTTTGGGGCAGATGATAGCAGGAATTGCCCATGAAATAAACAACCCAATTAGTTTCATTCATGGCAATATTAAACACGTCAATACTTACGCTCAAGATCTGCTGAAGATCGTGCAGGAGTATCAAGCTCACTATCCTCATCCCCCTCAAGTAATTCAGAAAAGCTTAGATGAAGTAGAGATGGATTTCTTGCAGAAAGACTTGATGAAATTATTAAGCTCCATGAAAGTTGGCAGTGAACGAATTCGGCAAATCATTCTATCCCTTCGCAATTTTTCTCGCCTAGATGAGGCTGAATTTAA
>JBCCNE010000306.1:0-6148 GCA_039026015.1 Cyanobacteria bacterium P01_C01_bin.70
AATTTCGGCTCCAATGCGGGTAATAGACTCGACTTCAAGCTGGTCTCCGGCGACGTTTTGAGCCATATCGGCCAGCACCGTAAAAGTGGTCAGCACCTTCTTTTTGCCCTTGGTGTCAGCCTCCTCTGATGTTTCCACTGCTGCGGGCTCGCTAGAGGGCATCGTAACCTGCGACGTGCAGCCTATGAGTCCAATACCAGCAGCCAGGCTGACGGCTAACAGCACTCTTTTAGTTAAAAACAACGAACCTTTTGTTGAAAGTAATGAAGTCATATCAGAGCTTTCATAATCGTTTCACATTTCATTATTACCTCATAATTGAAAAGTCCGCTACCGTCCTCGAGCCGAGACATGGCGAAGGAGCGAGAAGCTTTTGATACCAACTTCTGAGGGCAAACGTTACATATCGTAAATAAGCGCTGTTGGTGGGGCTGGTTTGGAAGGTAAGGGAGTGACGGGGTGTTGTTGGAGGGAGTGGAGTTGGAAAAATCAGGCTGCGATCGCGGCTTTCTTAGCGCCTACTCAGCTAGCTGGAATACCTTGAGGCCAGCCTACAGTAATGCAAATAATTCGGAATTTGCTGACCCTGTAGGCAATGCTCATTGTTCTTAGGAAATGGCAATGAAAGTTGTCCGCACTGTTTTAGGACTCGCCGCCACCACCCTGGCCTTAGTCATCACCTTAGCTCCTACCGTCCGCGCCTGTGAAACCAGGGTTATGCTCAATCTGACCAGTGCCACAGGCGTTGGTGAATCCATCGGCATCGTGATGTTGCAGGATAGCGAATATGGCCTATTGCTGACCCCCGATCTGATGGGCATTGTTCCCGGCATACATGGGTTTCATATTCATATGCATCCTGACTGTGGCCCGACTGAAAAGGATGGTGAAACAGTGCCGGGGTTGGCGGCCGGGGACCACTATGATCCAGAAGCGACAGGCAACCATGAAGGGCCTTATAAAGCAGGACATCTCGGCGATCTGCCGCCACTCTATGCGGATGAGACGGGCAACGCCACAGTGCCAGTGCTGGCCCCCCGGCTCACCATAGAAATGGTTAAGGGGCGATCGCTAATCGTTCATCGCAATGGTGATAATTTCTCAGACGATCCGAAACCGTTGGGTGGCGGTGGCCCCCGGTTAGCCTGCGGCGTCATTGACTAGCGCTTCCATAAGTTGAAGTTGGCTGACACAAGACCGCCATACCCGCCGCCATTGCCTAAATTTCGCCAAAAGAGCATTAATACGGCTAAAAATCAGTTCTAAATATTAGAACATCGGTATCCTTAATGGGTGGGGGCTAATGGGATGCTGCTGACCAATCCGCCAATTCGTCGAAGTGTGATGCTGCTGTGTTTTGGCGCTGCAGGGCTGCTGCTAGCGTCAGAATGGCGACTGGCTCAATCGCAGCCCGAAATTGTCATTGCCCTGAAATCATCGCGAATTGGTCAACTCGCAACAATCGTCGAACAGTCGCCGCTGTCAAGCATGGCCCGCCGGACTCGCCTGGTGATTCGCTTGGGGGCGCGCAAGCTGGAATATTACGAAGGCAGCGACCTGATTAAGCAATACGACATTGCCGTAGGGCAAGCCGATTGGGAAACACCTGTGGGTCACTTTGCGGTGCTCGATCTACGGGAAAATCCGCTTTGGAAGCATCCGATTACTGGCGAAGCAATTGAAGCTGGCCCCGATAATCCCCTGGGTTCCCGCTGGATAGGCTTTGCCTTTGACGACGGCTACCATATTGGCATTCATGGCACCAATCAGGAGGAACTGGTCGGTCAGGCCGTCTCTCACGGGTGTGTGCGGATGCGCGATAGTGAAATTCAGGAAGTATTTGGCCAGATCGCGATTGGCACGCCAATTACCGTTCAGCCTGATTAGCCATCCGTTCGACTGTCAATGGGATGGAAAACTGCTCCTATTGACAGCAGTCCGAATGCAGAATACGAGATGTCTTATACGGACTCTCCACACTCTAGCTACACATCCTGCTCCCCGACCCCCTTGCTCCCAAAGCTCTCCATTTCGATCTGTAGTGCTATTCCGGAGAAATGGTATTACGGGAAGGGCAAGGCTTGACACAATGATTAGCTTTGTGGACCAGGGATTGGGACTGTTCTAACCAGCCTCACAGGCAATTGTAGACCCGCCCGAATTCGCGTCAGGCATTCTTCTGATTGCGGTATTTCCAAGCCAGGCTGAGAATTTGGCCCCACGTGCGGTTAACTCGTTTGGGCGTGCATCGCAGCAGTTCGGAAAGTTCTCCGGCATCCATATCGCGTTGACCCGCAAGAATTTGGGTGCGGCGCAGTTGCAAAAGCTGCTGCTGCAGAGGACTGAGGGTGTCGATAAAGCCGTTCCACTCTTCTAAAGACAACCCTAGGTTGTGCTCCAGATCGATGCCGAGCCACTGATGAACCAGGTGCCAATTATGGACTTGAGCAAACTTTTCAACGTGATATTTGAAGCGTTGCTGTAGGTAGTCACGCTGGCGGGCTGTGAGATCGAGAATTTCATCAATCTCGGCGGCGGGCAGGTCTTGCAGGCGCAACACAAAGTAGTCAATGCAGTCGTGCTGATCTTGGCTTTCGAGATATTCAATGAGTTCTTGAATGATGCGATCGCGCAGCACCTGATCTGCCGGATCGGCGGCTTCGGTAACCATTTGTTCACGCACCTGCTGCAGCGCCGGGGAACGATTTTGGCCTTCCATTTCATCCGTTCGGGCCGACTCCATCGCCCGTTCGATATCTACCGAGGTTTCATCCGGCTGACGACGAGCAAAGGTTTGCGCCCGCAGTACGATGATTTGCTGGTTCACTGCACCCGGAATAGTGATGCGGCGTTTGGCATACTGTTCGCAAAAAGTCATGTACTCCGACAGCTGTAGCCGCGTCTTCGGCGAATAGTCGGGGTCAACGTCGTTTTCACGGCGAAAGGCTTTGAGCGATTCGATATAGAACCCTTGCAAAAAGTCCTCCAGCAGCGTGTAGCGGCCTTCAAACCCAAGCTGAGCCTTGCGAGGAGCAATGTAGCGGTAGGCGATCGCGCTCAGAGTGCTGTGCAATTCCACCCGCCCCCGGTTTGACCCGAGCTGAAAATATTTCACACACTTGGCAATGCGGTGGCGGGCCAGCGATTGCTGCCAGTGGGCCACATCGCCGGAGGCCTGAATGCGCTGGCTCATGCGACAAATACGATCGACCTCGTAAGCTAAGCGAGTCGCGACCTGAGTGAGGCTGCTGACGCGCTCTGGCAGGTCGCGCTTAAATTCAGCCATAATCCAGTCAATAAATTCTGCGGGCGGCGGCGGTGCCGACGGGACCTCTGTCTCAGGCGTAGCCGGCGGCGGCGTTAATTTAGCGGTCTCCGCATGACCGATAGAGGGGCCGCCCACAGCGCGGTTGTCTGAGGGGGGCGTAGATTGTTGAGCGCACAGAGGCGCATTAGCATTGGGGGATATTGAGCGAATCATAAGCAGTGGTAGTGCACAGGACAAAATTGAGGAGGTTCTTGATAGAACCATCACCAACCCTTGTGAAGTAACCCTACTTTATCTAGAGTGCCCAGATTGCAAGAAAACGATTGTGTCACTCTTTGAGGATGTGCCAGTTGAGTAGACATTTAATGCTGCGGCAATCGCGTTTACAGGCCCTAAAAATACGTCCTGAAATTCTTTTCTAACAAAGCTTTCAGCTATTTTTGGCCGAGCCATGAAGAAGATAAACCGGCGGCCCTGCGATCGCTCTTATCGCAGACAGTCGAAACACTGGTCGCACTTTTCCGGAATCCCAGACCGGTCTATTGAATGCAAAACATCTTTAGAGGAATGCGGAGTTCAGAGTACCCTGCGGGAAGGGCAGAGCCCTACAGAGTTCGAAAGGTTCTTGGTTCTTTGTCCTCTGTTACCCGCTCACTTGTTATATACTTCGTCACTCCACCTACCCATCACTCCAAAGCTCTTGGGGCAGGCTGCACCAACACCCCATCACCCAGCCAACCCCATAACCAGTCACCTAACTACTCCTTCACCGCCTGATCCAGCACAGTACAAAACCGCTCCAAATCAGCCAGCCCTGCCTGTGGATCGTCGCTATTAGCCAGTCGCTTGACGAAAGCACTGCCGACCACCACACCATCGGCGCCCCAGGCTCTTAGCTGCGCGGCCTGCTCTGGTTGAGAAACGCCAAATCCGACGGCCACGGGCTTATCGGTAATGGCGTGCAGTTCGGCCAGCAATTCTTTGACGCGGCTTTGAATTTCTGTGCGCATACCGGTAACACCCGTAACGCTTACCAGATAGATAAAGCCTTGGGACTTTTCCGCGATCGCCTGAATGCGCTCTTTAGGACTAGTAGGCGCCACCAATAAAATCACTTCAATGTGGTGCTTGGTCGCCGACTCGATGACGGCACTGACTTCCTCTAGCGGCAGGTCAGGGACCACTAATCCCCGAGCCCCGGCGGCGGCAATGTCTTGGAAGAAAGTGTCGATGCCGCGATTCAAAATGGGATTGTAGTAAGTAAAAAGAATGATCGGGGCCTGTAACTCTGGTGAGACGGTCTCGACCAGCTCTAACACATCATCTAGCGACGTACCTTTTTGTAACGCCCGGGTCGCCGCCGCCTGAATCACCGGGCCATCAGCCAGCGGATCAGAATAGGGCACCCCGAGCTCAATCAGGTCGGCACCGCTCTGATCTAATTTCTTGAGGGCGGCGGCGGTAGTCGCCAGGTCAGGATCGCCCGCTGTCACAAAAGGAATCAGAGCACATTGCTGGCGATCGCGAAGTGCCTGAAACTGCTCAGAAACCGACTTCATAACTTGCCTCTCTCAACACTAGACCCACTAAATCAGTCCATACAGCAATCTAGGGCAAGACGCAGCAATCGTCTACTCGTCAAGTCGTTGCCGCAGGATCAGGCGGGCTGCTTTCCCATCTAGTATTGAACTTACGCCGCGTCCTATTGAGACGAAGTCGTTTCATTCTCCGCTGCTTTCTCTGCTGCTTTCTCTGCCGCTATTTCGGCTTCCAATTGCGCCAACTGCTCCGGCGTCATTTCCTCTAAACGCTTCTGCAGCACGGCATCTTCATAATCTTTGAGCTGTTGTCCATAGGTCATGTTGCTGGTCACGACGCGCAATAAATAAGTCGCCACCCACCCCAGCAGCCCTGCCACAAGAATTACCTGACTCCATACGCCAGCAGAGAGACCATTCAATCCAGCCAGTCGAAAGCCCATGTATAAGCCGCCGCCTAGCAGAAAAATCCCTAGCCCCATGCCAATGACATCAATTCTACGCATACCTGAACCCATGCGATCTCTGTTCGCATTCTATAAGGAGAGGATGGAGTTCAGAGTTCGGACTTATGTTTTTGGTTCTTGGTTCTTGGTTCTTGGTTCTTGGTTCCTTATTACCTACTTCGTTATCACATCACTCCCAGGCTCGCGGGCAAGATGTTCGCTCAACTCTTTATTAACTCTCATACCTTGCCACCCAAGCCCTCTGGGCAGGCTTCACTAGCACGCTTTGCCACAGGCACAATCAAATCCCTACTAGCTCACGGAACCAGTCATCGTTGCGTAAGTCGGTGAAGGCGTCTTCCATTTGGGCATCTGTTCGCAGATTAGGATCAAGGCGAACTGCTAACTGCAAGTTTTCAAGGGCAATGTCATATTCCCGCTGCAGGCTGTAGCAAAGAGACTTGTGATACAGCGCTTTGGCGTAGTCAGGGTCGATCTCTAGCGCTTTGTCGAAACTCGTAAGGGCTTCGTTATCGCGCCCCAGCTTCATCAGCGCTAGCCCCTGGTTGTCCCAAGCTTTGGACGATTGGGAATTAAACCGAGTCGCCTTATCAAAAGACGCGAGGGCTTCTTCATAGCGCTCCAGTTCCAGGGCAGCGAGACCCCGATTAAGCCATGCCACAGCATCATTAGCCTGAATTTCGGTCGCCTTGTCAAAGGACTGGAAGGCTTCGGTGTGCTGCTGCAAGACGCCATAGGATACGCCGCGATTGACCCAGGCTTCTTGATAGTCAGGCTTAATGCTGAGAGCCTTGTCAAAGGCAGCGATCGCCTCCTCTCGCCGGCGTAAACGGCCCAGCACCATGCCGCGATTGACCCAGGCTTTCGCGTCTTCG
>JBCCNE010000307.1:0-6071 GCA_039026015.1 Cyanobacteria bacterium P01_C01_bin.70
GCTGACCGGCGACTTTGAAGATTTGATTGCCAGCGGCATCATTGATCCGGCCAAAGTGGTGCGATCGGCCCTGCAGGATGCAGCGTCTGTCGCCGGCATGGTACTAACGACCGAAGCCTTGGTGGTTGAGAAGCCTGAACCTCCCGCTCCTGCAGGTGGCGATCCCGGCATGGGCGGTATGGGTGGCATGGGCGGCATGGGTGGCATGGGCGGTATGGGTGGTATGGGCGGCATGGGCATGATGTAAGCCGCCATCCGTTACGCCAACAGCCAAATAGTCTAAGTACGAAGCCCAGCGCAATCGCGCTGGGCTTTAACGTTGGTCTGGATATGTTGATGGCCGAGAGCGTCTGCCCGGCATCGTTGTTCTTTTTTTAACGCAACCGATGTGGCAACTGAAAGTGCCACAGTGCCAGCATTCTGGAATCCACAATCGGAAATCTAGAATCGAGATTTGGCGTTAGCCATCGATACTCCCTTCAACCCCTTCAATCAAATAATCCATCTTTTCCAGTTCAATGTTGTCCTGTTTGTACTCTTCTTCACCAGCTAAAATCACATTGCCTCGATTGTCTTTCAACTCACCCTTGTAAATCACCAGTTCCCCGCTCTCAAGTTGCGCCTTGGCCGCATCCGCATCGGCCTTTGCTTCCTCGCTGACGGCTGAACCATAGTCCGACAACTTACAGAAATTACCAGCCAATCCTCCCCGCAAAATATGGGGAATATCGCCCGCCATCAGCGTTTGGCCGGCGACAAACTGCTCTCCAAGTTGAGTATAAATGCTGGACCAATCCCACTCGGCGCCAGTGAGGTAGCCGTCCGGCGCCAACGGTGCCTGATTCGCGTGATAGCCGCTAGAGAAAATACCGCGTTTTTCCGCCGTCTCAATTACTACCTTAGGACTATCAACGTGACAAGTGATTACATCAATTCCCTGGTCGGCCATACTGTTAGTCGCCTCCGCCTCTTTGACCGGTAGTGCCCAATCCCCTGTAAAGATTACCTGCGTCGTAACTTCGGGTTTCACTGATTTGGCCCCCAGGGTAAACGCATTGATGTTGCGCAGCACTTGAGGAATCGGCTTGGCGGCCACAAACCCTAGCTTGCCCGACTGCGTCATATGACCAGCGACGACCCCAGCAACGTATTGGGCTTCGTCGATGTAGCCAAAGTAGCTGCCCACATTGTCGGGATGCACACCGTCTTGATAAAGGCCACCGGCATGGAAGAACTGCACCTCAGGAAACTCCTCCGCCAACTCCAAAATATAGGGATCAAAGTAGCCAAACGACGTCGGAAAGAGCACCTTCGCCCCGTCAATTTCAATCATGCTGCGCATCGCCTCTGCCACAGCGGTCGTCTCGGGGACGCTCGCTTCTTCCACTAGGGTGATGCCAGGGACATTGGCAATCATGGCTGCCGCGCCTTCAGCGTGGGCCTGGTTATAGCCAAAGTCATCTTTAGGCCCGACATAAATGAAGCCAACGACGAGTTCTTCGCCGCCAGCATCACCGCTCGCAGCATCATCGGTAGGCGTTCCACTATCAGTAGCAGGGCTGCAAGCAGTCCCAAACTTGGTCACCACACCCAACGCCGTCGTTGCCATTAGCCCGCGAACGACTTGGCGGCGAGAAAGACGCTGAAAGGGATGATTTGTCATGGGGCTTTTTCCTCAATAAAACAAACGCGATCGCTTAGTCACTGGAAAGGGTATCGCTCAGCAAAAGCTAGATTCAGAAACGAAACTCTTCCTTTAAATAGAACTCAGTCTAAGGATTGATAATAGACGCCGATTGTTTTGTATAAACTGTTGCTTTTCGCAAAGATTACTGCACTTGAAGAAGCAATAAGTTCTAGTCTGGAGTAGCTTGACACCTTGCTCCAGAGGCAATCATAAAGACCAATTCAATCAAATTCTTTGAGGAATCATAATGCTTGTGAGGTCTAGGTACCATCTTCTACCCAATAAACAATTTCGGAAGATAATTCACTAAAAGCCACGCCGTAACTGAACATTACACTGTCTAGATCACTCAAGAACAGAAGTGTGTAAGTGTCCGGAAATTGTCGGGTGTCGCGATCTCCCACTAGAAACCTGGGCACATGAACTGGCTGCCCACACTCAGAGTAGTCGAGAGTTGCGGCAGAAATTTGACACTGTGCTTGAGTTTCAAAGTCGGTTTTGAGACTGCTAAGTCTTTCGATGGGGAGTGATAGCCCCAACTGCAGCAATACTTCGCCCTGAAGAGCACCTAACTGGTAGTAAAGCTTTGCCTCGGTCGCTTCTGGCGAAATGTTTTGAGGAAAGTGTTGGATGTAATACCCTGCCTCGCCAACCTGAGATCGCACCGCTGCATATTGGTCAATGTCCGTAATTGGTTTTGTAGCACTTACAAAAGAGTAGATAACTAAGTTAACCAGAGCGAAAGTAACAGTCAGTAATAGCGTCAACAGCATGCCAGCTGAACGCCACAGCCACCGTTTTCGCTGAGCCCGTGAGACTAGGTATCCGGTTAGCAGTAGCAACACTCCTGGAGAAAAATTGAACAGCCACAATGACAAAATAAAGCCACCGTAGGCATTCCACCAAAGGTTGAGAGAGAGTCCCAGCACCAGCAGCAGAAGACCAGCAGCCAACAAAAAGGGGCTCTGTCTTACATATCTCTTCAGCATTGGCAAGTATCTCTCGAGAGATAGTCTGTACGACAAAGCGAAGTAATCATGGTGAGTATGACAATGCAAGCCAATGAGCGTCAAGATTTTGAGCGATCGCGTTTACCTCATCCACCAAATGTTGGGGTAAAGTATGGGCCGTAGATCGTCTTACGACTCGTGAGGGGTTATGACCTGGCAGCGATTTTTGACCGGCATAGCGTTAGGACTAATCAGCAGCCTCGTGATTGCCTGCACCCAAACCGCGATACAGCCTCCCAACCCGTCCCCTGATGCGGAGACTGTCGCAGTCGAATCAACCGCCTCGGCAGCGTCCGAAGGTGGAGCAGAAGCCACCGCTCCGCCGACACTGCCCCCTGCCACCCAGGAATTGCTAGCCAGCCTGCCACAGGCACCCGACAATCCGCTGCGGGGCGATCTGCGGATGGTGGTCATGAGCGACCTTAATGGCGTTTATGGCTCCACCGACTACGATCCCGAAATTGATAAAACGATGGCCCTGATTCCTTTCTGGAATCCTGACTTGGTCGTGTGCAGTGGCGACATGGTGGCGGGCCAAGACCTCTCGTTGCCCCCTAATCAGATTCAAGCCATGTGGGCCGCCTTCGACGAACATGTTGCCGCCCCCTTGCGGGAGGCCGAACTGCCCTATGGCTTTACGATTGGCAATCACGACGCCTCTGGGGCCCTGGGCGTTAACGATCAGCCCCTCTTCCAGCAGGAACGCGACCTCGCCGCCGCCTATTGGCAAGATCCCGAGCATGATCCTGGCGTAGAGTTCATTGATCGCTTTGAATTTCCCTTTTACTACACCTTCCGTCATGACGACGTCTTCTTCCTGTCTTGGGATGGTTCCTCTAGCCAAATTCCGGCTGACAAACTGGCATGGGTTGAGCAAGCCCTGGCGAGCGATGAGGCCCAGAATGCCCGTATGCGTATCCTGCTAGGCCACCTCCCTTTATATGCCGTCGCCGTCGGCCGGAACGAACCCGGCGAAGTAATGGCAAATGCCGACCAGCTGCGCGCCATGCTGGAAAAGTCCGACGTTCACACTTACATCAGTGGCCATCACCACGCCTACTATCCTGGCCATCGGGGTGACCTGCAACTGCTGAATATGGGCATCATCGGTTCGGGGCCCAGACCTCTGATCGACAGCGATCTACCCCCCTGGAAGGCGATTACCGTCCTCGACGTTGACTTCGACGCTCCCGGTGGCGAACTCACTCGTTACACTACTTACGATATTCAGACAATGGAGCTGATTGAGGATGGTGAACTGCCTCGCTTTCTGACCGGACACAACGGCATCGTCTTGCGCCGTGACGTCGAGATGGCCGACCTCAGCGCCGATGAAAAAGCCTTTTGTGAAGCCAAACTCGGTGCCGCTTTGTGTGGCTAAACCAGTTCAGAATTTGGAATAATGCGGAGTTCAGAAAATCAAGAATGATCGGACCAGGCCCGCGCGTAGGGCGAAGCCCAGGCAAAGCAGCAGAGCAAGACCGAAGACCCAAAGTCTAAAACCCTTTATCCTGACCCCCTCCAGACACGCTACTCTTGCCCGGACACACAGCTGTGCGCCCAACATCACCTCCCCATCCCTCTCCCGCGCCGTCAGAATCGGGATACACTCATTCTGTTGACCAATCAAAGACAGGTTCATGGCAGCACAATCAAAAATTCCCATTGTGGTGAATGGCGCGTGCGGCAAGATGGGGCGCGAAGTGATCAAGGCCATCACCGCCGCTGAAGACATGACCCTTGTGGCCGCGATCGACAAAAATCCCTCGGTCATGGGAGCAGATGTGGGCGAAATTGCTGGATGCGGCCCGGTCGAAATTCCTGTCACACCGGACTTAGAGGCAGCCCTGGTGCAGGCGCAGAGCGAAGGGCTAGCAGTGATGATCGATTTCACTCACCCGGCCACGATTTATGACTCCATACGTGCGGCGATCGCCTATGGAGTTCGTCCCGTCGTCGGCACCACTGGCTTATCTGAATCCCAAATCAAAGACCTGGCCGAGTTTGCTGACAAAGCCAGCATTGGCTGTCTAATCATCCCCAATTTTTCGATTGGAGTGGTACTGATGCAGCAGGCGGCGCAGCAGGCAGCGCAATACTTTGAGCACGTCGAGATTATTGAACTGCACCATAATCAAAAAGCCGATGCCCCCAGCGGCACGGCAATTCAGACGGCACAGATGCTTTCAGCCCCCAACAAAGCTTATAATCCTATCTTGGTCGAAGAAACGGAAAAGCTCACTGGAGCCCGGGGCAGCAGCACTGATGACGGCATTCGCATTCACAGCGTGCGGTTGCCGGGACTGGTCGCCCATCAAGAAGTGATTTTCGGATCACCCGGCGAAACCTATACCCTCAAACACGACACTAGAGATCGCGCCTGTTACATGCCAGGCGTTTTGCTAGCAGTGCGGCGGGTTATGCCCCTGAAATCTTTGATTTATGGACTGGACAAGATTCTGTAGCGCTCTGCCAGACTCGCTTAAGAAGAAATAGCCTGACCCTAAAGCCCCCAAGGGTCAGGCACTCACCTGTAAGGACGCCGATTGCAAGAATGATGGACTGCTCTAAATTGCCCCCAAGAGCAGCTTACTCATGCCTGCCTGCGTTCTCCAGAATTAAATCTATTGTGGTCGCCATAAACAGGTATGACGTCGCAGAAACCACGCAAAACCATATGAATTGCCTCTGAACTTCCACATCATCTTCCGTAAAACTACGTTTGAGTAAATGGGCTATTCCTGGTCGGGGGAAAAAGGACTCTGTTGGACAAATACGATAGGCTGGGAAAGCCTCAAAATTACCGGGTGTATGAAGCGTTATTTTGCGACGGTTGCCAGAGGGCTGGAAGTGATCGCTGCTGAAGAGTTGCGCAGTCTAGGCGCGGCCGACCCACAGCCGGGGTTTTGTGGCGTCAGCTTTACAGGTGACCGCGAATTGCTTTATCGCACCAATTTATGGGCTAGACTGCCGTTCCGGATTTTGGTGCAGGTTGCAGAATTTGCCTGTCGTGACGCTGACGACCTCTACGCGGGAGTGCAGGCCCTCAACTGGGAACCCTACCTCACCCCAAACTTGACCCTAGCCGTCGCAGCAACCGGCAAAACCTTGCGTCTCAACCATACCCATTTCAACGCCTTACAGGTCAAAAACGCGATTGTTGATCAGCAACGCGAGCGCTGGCGCGAGCGTTCTAGCGTTGATACTCAAGCTCCCGATGTGCAGATCAACGTACATCTGCATCGCGATCGTGCGACTGTTAGCTTGAATAGCTCTGGCGACAGTCTGCACCGCCGCGGTTATCGGTCGGCCGTGGGCAAAGCCCCGCTTAAAGAATCTTTGGCGGCGGCCTTGCTCTATCTATCGGAATGGCA
>JBCCNE010000308.1:0-6058 GCA_039026015.1 Cyanobacteria bacterium P01_C01_bin.70
AAAAAATAGCCTGCCGCCGACTCGTCCATCAGCAGCTTCAGCAAATCGAGGGTGGCGGCATCGGCCCACTGCAAATCGTCTAAAAAGACGACCAGGGGATGCTCTGGCATGGTGAACACCCGCACAAACCTCCCAAACAGCAGGTTAAAGCGATTTTGGGCAGCGCTGTTGGAAAGTGCCACTACCGGGGGCTGCTCGCCGATGATGCGAGCCAGTTCCGGAATTACGTCAATGAGCACCTGCCCATTTTGACCCACCGCCGCTAGAATTTTGGTTTTCCAGCGGTGCAGCGCCGCATCCGACTCACCTAACAGTTGTTGCATCAGGCTGCGAAACGCCTGAATAAAGGCGGAAAACGGCACATTGCGGTTGAACTGGTCAAACTTACCCTTGATGAAATAGCCCCGCTGGCGGGTGATGGGCTTATGGACTTCGTTGATGACGGCAGTTTTGCCAATGCCGGAGAAGCCTGCAACGAGCATCAGTTCTGACGCCCCTTGACTAACCCGCTCAAAGGCATTCAGCAATGTCTGCACTTCGACTTCGCGGCCATACAGCTTTTCGGGGATGAGAAAGCGATCGCTGACATCCCGCTGCCCTAAAACAAAGTCAGCAATCTCTCCCTGCGTTTGCCACTGTGTCAGGCACTGTTCGAGGTCGTGCTTGAGGCTCAGAGCACTCTGATAGCGATCCTCAGCATTTTTGGCCATCAGCTTTAGAACGATATTCGAAAGTGTCTTGGGGATGGGAGGGTGGAGGTTAAGAGGTGTAGGATGCAGGGTGGCCTCTTGCCTCCGATCTCCTGTCTCCTGTTTTCTACCTTCTGCCTTCTGCCTCTGATCGGGCGGCACAGGCATCTTGGCAATGTGGCAGTGGATCAGCTCCATCGGGTCGCTGCTCTGGAATGGCAGTTCCCCAGTGAGCAATTCATATAAGGTGACCCCCAATCCATAAAAATCGGTACGGTAATCGATTGCCCGATTCATCCGCCCAGTTTGTTCGGGAGCAAGGTAGGCCAGGGTACCTTCGAGGCTCTTAGGACTTTGGATGGCCGGGGTTTCTTTGGGCAAAAGTGAGGCAATGCTGAAATCGATCAGCTTAATTTGTTTCGAGTCGGGATGAATCAGGATATTAGCGGGCTTGATGTCTTTGTGGATGACTCGGTGCTGATGCAGTGCATGAAGGATATCGGCTAGCTGTGTCGCAATACTCAGGATTTCCGTCAAGCTCGGTGAGCATTGCTTGACATACTGCCCCAGATCAATGCCGGCAAAATCCTCCATCACTAGGCCATAGCCATTGCCGCAGGGCTCCAGGCTGAGGGGGCTAATAATACCCGCAATGGGCAAATTCTTGGTCACCGTATATTGATTACGAAACTGCACCAGTTCCGTAAAGCTGGGATATTCTGGCGACAGCACTTTAATCACAACGGGCTGTTGAGTTTCCTCCGCTAATGCTCGATAAACTGTTGTTCGACTGCCCTGATAAAGCAGTTCGATAAAGGTGTAACCAGACAGTTGTGGTGCTAGAACCGAGGTTGAAAAACTGCTCATGGTTGGCTAATGAAGCGAATAAACTCGGTCTCCAATATGCCCAAATCGATTGCGATTTCATCGATTTTCCGCTCAGTGATATTGCGGAATCAGTTACAGTTAATCGATTGAGGTGGAGCGCAATCGCCGCTAGCGTTATCCAGATGCAGCTTTTGCAGTATCAGGTTGGTGTAGCATAAGCCCTGCTGAGGATTTTTGAGCGCCAGGTATCCGATACTCTAAGGCCCAATTTTCATCTGAGAAACGACCAGCAACGCAGCGTCTGCATTCAGCCGTCATCGTCAGCAGCCCAAAGTCAACAGCAGTGCACCGCTAAACGCCTCAGAGGCGATCACGCCACACTATTCGACAGCCATTTTCGAATTGTAGGATGATGCTCGGACTACGACAGCAAAGCGGCTTCAGCCCACCGACGAACCCATCGGGCAGGCGCTTATGCGTCTGCTGCCAAGTGAACGTCTGCAACAGTCAATGCTCCCTTCGATGACGGAGGCGATAGCCACTTAAATCTATCCTTATCCTTAGCAGCCTGCCGAATGATCTCGGTTGCCTGCTCCATATCAGCCCCCTTTTCGAAAATCGTGCATAAGCTGATTGCGTGGAGCGCCACTGATCGAATATGTGAAGGAGAGAGCTGCCCAGGATACTGCATGGCATAGGCGTCCACCCTCAGTCGATGAACCCTTTGGTATTGAAGATCACTATATTCGCGAGCAAGTATTTCACTGAAGTAAGCCCAGCATCCTGGCGATGATTCCATATAGCAATGAGTCGGGCCGTCAATGTCTAGAAACCGATCACCACCTCCCATACAGGCATCCATGACAACTCTTGGTTTGCCAGCTGTATGCGTCATAGCACGTATATTAGATTGACAGGATCAGTCTAAAAATCAGCACCTTAGAGGCACCCAAACCAGCATGCCAAATGCTAAACGCAAAGCCTAACCCAGAGAATAAAGTTGATGCTTTATCGCTTGTTGAATTTAGCTTGTAGGTCTTGCAGGGTAGGGGGTGAGGCCGTTTTTGGGTCAGATTTTTGGGCAGCCGGTTTCTCCTTGGTGAACTTTTTACGATCCTTCCGACCCTGGGGCCTTGATGTTTTTGATTTCGAGAACTTGCCAGAGGCTGTTGTAGCAGGGCCATCGGGCAATTCTCCGGCGGCGAGGCTTGCCGATCGCATCGACAGGCTAATGCGCTTGAGCTGCTCATCCACATCCATAACCTGAACGGTAACGACTTGGCCGACTTTGACAATATCTTTAGGGTCTTTGACAAAGCGATCGGCGAGTTGAGAGATGTGAACCAGACCATCCTGGTGAACGCCGATATCCACAAAGGCACCGAAGTTGGCCACATTGGTGACAACACCTTCAAGCCGCATGCCAGGCTGTAAATCCGCCAGGGTTTGAATGTCGTCGCGAAATTGGGCGGTAACAAACTGCGATCGCGGATCGCGTCCTGGCTTTTCCAACTCTTCGAGAATATCGCGCAGAGTCGGTTCGCCCACGGTGTCAGTAACGTAGCGTTTGATATCGACCTGCTGCAGGGCCGGCTGTGACGGGGAAGCCGCGATTAGCGCTTGAGGATCGACCTGCAAGTCTTTAAGAATATGGCCGACAATGCCGTAGCTTTCAGGATGAACGGCGGTGTTGTCGAGGGGATTGTCACCCTCGCGGATGCGCAGAAATCCGGCCGCTTGTTCAAAGGCTTTAGGGCCAAGCTTGGGGACTTTTTTTAGAGTACGGCGATCGCGAAAAGCGCCGTGCTCGTTGCGATATTGAACGATGTTCTTGGCCAACGTAGCGCTAATGCCGGAAACGTAGGTCAGCAGTTCTTGAGAAGCGGTGTTGAGGTCAACGCCGACGTAGTTAACGCAGCTTTCGACAGTTTCTGCTAGCTTTTGCTTCAGTCGCTTTTGGTCAACGTCGTGCTGATATTGGCCAACACCAATGGATTTTGGGTCGATTTTCACCAGTTCAGCCAAAGGGTCTTGCAAACGCCGACCAATGCTAATGGCCCCGCGGACGGTGACATCCAACTGGGGAAATTCCGCGATCGCCACTTCACTAGCGGAATACACTGACGCTCCGGCCTCGTTCACCATCACCTTGACGGGCTTTTGGGAAAGCGTTTGCAGCACTTCACCGACAAACACATCCGTCTCGCGTCCAGCGGTGCCATTGCCAATGGCAATCAGCGCCACGTCATACTTCTGAATGAGCTGCTGCAAAGTAGCGGCGGCTTGTTCGCGCCGGGCTTGGGCCTGGTGGGGAAAAATGGCTTCGTAGTGCAGGAACTGGCCCGTTTGGTCGATGACAGCAACCTTGCAGCCGGTCCGAAAGCCAGGATCGATCGCGATCGTCGGCTGCAGACCGGCAGGAGGAGCCAGCAGCAGATCCCGCAGGTTGGCCTCAAAGGTTTGGATCGATTCCCCATCAGCCCAAGCCTTTTTCTCCGCAATGACGGCGTTCACTAAGGAGGTTTTCATCAGCCGAGCAAAGGCATCTTGAATCAGACTGCGGTAAAACGTTCGCAGTTCATCCTGTCGGGTGTAGCTCACTTGGGATGCCAAATGACGCAGCACGACGTCAGTGTCAAAAACCAGCTCCAAGCTCAAAATGTCTTCTCGCTGGCCCCGCAGCAGCGCCAGCAGATTGTGGGGAGCAATTTTGCTCACGGGAATTTCGTAGCGGCGATACAGCTCGAATTTGGTGCTGCCGGCAGGAATTTTGTCATCAATGCGCGACTGCAAAGTACCAGACTGCAGCAAATATTCACGCACCCAGGCCCGCAGGTCGGCCCGCTCGGCCACCGCTTCAGCCAAGATATCGGCAGCCCCTTTGAGGGCGTCTTCCACAGTCATGACCTCAACGTCTGGATTGACAAACGCCGCGGCGGCTTGGTTCAAATCCAGGATGGGAGCTTGGGGTTGGTTGTGCGCAGTGATGCGGTCGGCCAGCGGTGCCAGCCCTTTTTCTTTAGCGATAGTGGCGCGGGTACGACGCTTGGGGCGATAGGGCAGATAGAGGTCTTCGAGTTCCGTCTTTTGAGTGCAGGCTTGAATTTTCGCCTCTAGTTCAGCAGTCAGTTTGCCTTGGTCAGCGACAGATTTGAGGATGGTTTGCCGCCGGTCTTCTAGCTCCATTAAATATTCGTAGCGTTCCTGGAGCGATCGCAGCTGCACCTCATCCATGCCCCCGGTGCGTTCTTTACGATACCGTGCGATGAACGGTATCGTCGCCCCTTCCTGCAAAAGGTCTAACGCAGCGGTGACGTAGCGAACAGACAGCGAGAGTTCATGGGCAAGGAGTTGCGTCAGCTCAGACATACACAAATACCGAAAAACAAATACCGAAAAAGCGATTAGGGCAGTAGTCTAGCATTTGCTATCAGGCGGCATCGTGCGCTGAACGATGCCCCCATCAACGTCCCAAGAGTCCATCAATTTGGCCACAATTGAGTTGCGGGTAGTGTGGCATTGGAGCTTACCGACCACCGACTACGCCCCTCCTTTCAGACTCTGCAGCAATCATCATCCCCAACGCCAACTTCGCTCAAATATCGGGCTAAACATCGCGGCGATACAGCACTGACAGGGAAGGTCGGACTCCGGCAGATTGCCGACTGCGATCGCCCTACGCCCCTCCGTAAATCGCCAAATGAGACCATTTCGCGCCGGCACCCTCACCCTACTGGCAAAGCCAGACCCTCAAAGCTATTGAGAAATTCTCTTAACAATGAAAAAGTGTAAAGCAGGTACAGTTTCATGAATGTCCTGCTAGAATCCTTAATCTTTATACACTGCAGAGATTTTAATCAATATCGAGCAAGCCTCTTAAAGAAAGTAAACACAACTTGACGGGCAGCCTTGTTGACATCTAATCTCATCTACAGGAAGCTATTAAAACTGCAGAATTCAGAGCCAATTACCCTTTTCGCTTTGCGATCGCTGGGGTAGATGGCGGTAGGTTTTTAGCAATGCCTGAAAAGCATTTTTGTATTAGGAGGAAGAATTAATGGCTGGTCAAACGGGCGAACGGCCTTTGGGCGATATCGTGACGGATCCACAGTTTTGGCTGCTCCATATCGTAAATTTCCCGGCAGTGTTTATTTCGGGATGGCTCTTTGTAAGTACTGGCTTGGCCTACGACGCCTTTGGGACTCCCCGGCCGGATGAATATTATCCCAGTGGTCGGATTCAGATGCCCATCGTTTCTGATCGGATGGAAGCAAAGCAGGAGATTGATCAATTTTTGCGACAGGAGCCTGCTCGCAAAGCACCATCGCTTAAGTAATGGACATCTCTTGAGTAACTGATTTGGAGACATTTATACAATGACGAGCAAAATCACTGAGCAACCTAATCAGCCGGGCATTGAGTATCCCATTTACACGGTCCGATGGCTGGCCATTCATACCCTAGGCGTTCCTTCCGTTTGGTTTTTGGGCGCGATCGCGGCGATGCAGTTTACGGCCAGAGAAAGCCAGTCGCCCTTGCAA
>JBCCNE010000309.1:0-6039 GCA_039026015.1 Cyanobacteria bacterium P01_C01_bin.70
CCAGTTAACCAGTTCCTGACAGTCACGCCGGCGTTCATTTATGGTGACTTGAACCAAGGTGATGATACTGATCAGTTCTACGGTGCAATTCGTGCCACCTTTAGCTTCTAGTTGATGAAGCTGTTGATTTAGTCTCATGAAGGGGAGCCTTGAGGGCTCCCTTTTTTATTGTTAAATACGACCGGCTTGCAGTTTTAGAGTATTTCATTCAAAAACAGCTTGGCCTTGGTCTTATAAGACGGTCTTTTGCATTGCGGGATTGGTGGCCCTTACTAAATTCTGAACCCGTAACTAACTGAAACAGTCTCAGCCAAGCCTGCCAGCGATCGCGGGTGACTTTACTGGAATCCTGCAAACCCGACTGGAGAACCGGAGTTATACTAGAGAAGCAGCTTCTCCGTTAACCAATACCTGTGGAATTGTCTAGTAAAAGTGAATATGCCCTGCTAGCTTTGCTCGAACTCGGGCGCGGCTTTGCGACTGGTGAGCCGATGCAAATTCGCCAGATTGCTGCTCAGCAAAACATTCCTGATCGCTATCTTGAGCAACTGTTAGCGACGCTGCGGCGCGCTGGATTAGTACGCAGTCAACGTGGTGCTAGGGGCGGTTATTTGTTAGCGCGATCGCCCTGGCAAATAACTCTCTACGAAGTTGTGAGCTGCATTGAAGGATTTGACACTCATAAAGAAACTGCCAGTACTCCCAGCACTTCCGAAGGGCTAGTAATTGCGGAAATCTGGCAAACCGCCTGCAAAGCAGCTGAAGCAGTTTTGCAAAAACAAACTCTGCAAGATTTGCTCGACCAGTGTAAGGCGAAGCAGCAAGTTGATCTTATGTATTACATCTAAGTTGCCCATGCGTATTGCCCAAAATGTCACCGCGTTGATTGGTCAGACTCCCCTCGTGCGGCTCAACCGCATTCCCCAGTCGGCAGGATGTCATGCGGAGATTGTCGTCAAGCTGGAGGGGATGAATCCGTCGGCTTCAGTAAAGGACCGCATTGGTATCAGCATGATTAATGCGGCGGAAGCAGCAGGCGAGATCGCACCCGGTCGGACGACTCTGGTCGAACCCACCTCTGGCAACACGGGAATTGCCCTAGCGATGGCGGCGGCTGCCAAAGGCTATCGACTGATTTTGACCATGCCTGAAACCATGAGCAGTGAGCGACGGGCCATGCTGCGGGCTTTTGGGGCTGAGTTGGAACTGACTCCAGGATTGGAGGGCATGTCTGGCTGCATTCGCTGTGCGCAGCGCTTGGTCAATACACTACCGGATGCCTACATGCTGCAGCAGTTTTCGAATCCGGCGAATCCTGAGATCCATCGACAGACGACTGCGGAAGAGATTTGGGCTGACACCGACGGTACGGTGGATATCGTGATTGCCGGAGTGGGAACCGGTGGCACCATTACCGGCCTTTCTGAAGTGCTCAAAGCGCGGAAGCCAGAGCTGCAGGCGATCGCCGTAGAGCCTACCAACAGTCCAGTGCTTTCCGGTGGGCATGCGGGGCCGCACAAGATTCAAGGCATTGGGGCCGGCTTTATTCCCGAGGTGTTGAACACTAATATCATTGACGAAGTCTTTACCGTTAGCGATGACGACGCCATTGCCTATGGTCGTCGCCTTGCCCGTGAAGAAGGCTTGCTGTCAGGAATTTCGACCGGAGCTGTGCTGAAGGCGGCGATCGCTGTCGGCTCTCGCCCAGAAAATGCCAGTAAGCTGATCGTTATGATTCAGCCTAGCTTCGGTGAACGCTACTTGAGCACACCGCTGTTTCAAGATCCGGAGTTAATTGCCCCGGTCACGACTAATTAGTGGTTGCATGCCTGACAGCTAATCTGGCTGGTTGCAGAAAGTTCATCGGTTGACAGACAGACGAACAAGTTGATAAGTGTCAGTTGTGACCAGAGCAGTCTGTTGCTCAATCGGCCAGTTGATATCATCAATCTCTTCTGCGGTACCGACTACGAGCGCTGACGAGTGCAGTTCGTTAGCCTGAAGAGCCTGATGCAGTTCGCCGGGACGTTCGATATAGGTGACAGGCTGTTGCGTGTAGAACACGAGGGAAGGCTTCATAAAGCCAACCATATAGAGAGATTCATCAGGCTGCTGTTCAGAAATTGCTGTCGCGGCAATCTCCCGCAGGGGCGCCTGCCGTACCTGGTCAGCAAGCTGCAGTGCAGGCAAAATCGACAGCATTATAAATGCGGCAAACGCTACCAAATTGATGCTCCACAACCAGCGACTGCGGCGGCTGACAAGCAGGCCCACCCCTGACAACAGTGCGAGCAGCCAGATGCCGGCTGCTCGCACCATTATGCCCGACTCCCGCACGAGTGCTGGCAAACCCGGCATAGCCGGGTCATTGCCCATCCAGTTGGGGCTATAGAGCGCTGCCACCGCCAGCAGTCCAAAAATTGCCAAGTTGACACCGCTGCTGACCCCAAAGCCCCAACCGATTTGCGGTGAATTGGGGGCAGGACAGAGGCGATCGCTCCAACTTAGTCCCACCAATATCGCCGCCGCTGGCATGAGCGGCAGCACGTAGCTGGGCAGTTTGGTTACGGCAATGGTGAAAAAGCCAAAAATGACCCCAAACCAGATTAGAGCAAATAGACCTAAATGGGCTGAGCGGGATTGAGTTTGCCAGAATTCTCGCCGCTGGGGACGGAGGTGGGCGATCGCCCAAGGCAGCAGCGGTGACCAGGGCAAAAAGCCTACCGCTACTACCAAAAAGTAGAAGTACCAGGGAGCGGCATGACCATTGACCACATCTGTAAAGCGCTCAACATTGTGATAGCCAAAGAACGCATCGATATAGGTGCGTCCGTTTTCGGCAATGACCAGAACATTCCAGGGCACTGTGATAGCGAAAAAAATGATCGCTCCTTTGAATAGGTGCATTTCCCGCAGCAGCTTGAAAAATTGTCTGGTGTAGAAAGCAAAAGTTAAGACAATTAACCCAGGTAGGACAATGCCAACTGGCCCCTTGGTTAAGACCGCTAGCCCCAAAAATCCATAGGCTGTGAGATACCAATTGCGCTGTCGTTGGGGAAATTCGGGCTGGGCATAGGCCAAAAAGAAGGCGAACAAAGCAGTGCTAATGCAGGCCGACAGCAGCATGTCAGAAACACCTATGCGCGCCCACACGATCGTTTCCGGGTGCAGTGCCATAATGGCTGAGCCAATCAGGGCCGACCAGAACAGGTTGCGCTGACTAAGGCGTGCTGGCTGCGGGGCAGCGCCATTCATTTCCCCTGTGACAGCAGTGGCCAGTTCCGGACGGGAAAAGCCAAAGCGCCGTAGCGTATAGAATCCCATGCCCACTAGCGCCGTTGCCGACAGTGCCGAGGGCAGCCGTACGGCCCATTCTCCAGGCCCCCAAATCTGCATCCCAATTGCCATCAACCAGTAAACCAGCGGCGGCTTATCAAAGCGAGTTGCCTCATTAAAATAAGGCGTCACCCAGTTCCCCGTTTCCACCATTTGGCGTGCCGCTTCGGCAAATAGCGGTTCCGTTTCATCTACGAGGCCGACACTTGCCAAGCCCCAAAAGAAGGCGACGCTACAAATCAAGCTCAGCCATGTGATGGACCAAACTGTTTCTTGAGACAGGGGTTTACCTGCTTTAACGAAAGGTAACTGTGTAGAACCGTCGAGGATAGATCGCTTGGTCATCGGGAAACGGGCGTGTCAGCCGTAAAAGGGAATCAGCTTCTTACATTACAGCGATTTGTCGGCGATGATGTCGACAGGCAGGCGAAATGGCAGGTGGTATAGGTGACCGGGAAAATGGGTACGTGAAGGAAGTGCAGTCGGTAAGGACATAGATGCGGTGGGTGACACGGTTTTGATGCTGCGTTTTTGAAACTCGGCACTCTGAATTCTGCATTCGGCACTCTAAAGTCCACAGGTCTTTGCATCTGAAAGGAAAATCTTTCACAATGGAGCCCAGAGCAGTGTGCTTTAGTGTTCTCAAAGGCAGCTAATTTTCACCTATGGCTTCCAAGTCAGTCGAAATCGATTATTACCAGACGCTACAGATTTCAGAGAGGGCCACTCAGCAGGAAATTAAGCAGTCTTATCGGCGGTTGGCTAAGGAACTTCACCCTGACACGCAGAAGATAGCGGGGGATGCTGAGAGCATTAAGCGTTTGAATGCGGCTTATGAGATTTTGGGCGATCCCCAAGCGCGATCGCACTATGATCGCGATCGCCGAGCGCAAAAGGCTGGGTTTGAGTCAGAGAGTCAAATTCGCGATCGCAGCAACCGCACCGCTCAGTCTCAAGCCCAATATCGCCAGCGTCGCCAAGCGGCTCAAGCCGCTGATGATGCCTTCGCGGTGTGGGTCAGTAAAGTCTATAATCCCGTAGATCGATTGATTGCCAAAATTTTGACGCCACTGAAGGGTGAAATTCGGGCTTTATCTGGCGATCCCTTCGACGATGAGCTGATGGAAAACTTTCAGGGCTATCTAGAAGACTGCCGGGATCATTTGGAGAAGGCCCGGAGTAAGTTTCAATCGGTAGCGAATCCCCCAAGCACCGCTGGCATTGCTGCCAACCTCTACTACTGCCTCAATCAGCTAGAGGACGGCATTGAGGAAATGGAGCGCTATACCTACTGCTATGAGGAAAGCTACCTGCATACGGGGCAAGAGCTGTTCCGCATTTCGACCAAGCTGCGAAAAGAAGCGAAAGAGCAGTTGAAGGTAGCTAGCCGGTAATACTCAGCCATTCGCGATAAACATGAGCTAGTTTTGGCATTTGAAATAGTGCTCATTTATGTCTCCTAGGCTGATGAAGCGCTTGTAGGACAGGCCCTTCATCAGATTCAGCTTGCCGCAGGTTTTCGAGTGGCATGTCGTTTTCGATGAGTCCGAAACAGATAGAGTTCTACCTTGATGGAAGATTGGCGAAAATTACTATCATTCGCTCAATGCTTAGCTTGGGCACTTTAATGAACAGCCTTTAAACACGGCGCAAGCCGCTAGGACATTGAAATAATGTGCTGGATTTGAATGATTGGCGGGGCATCGGTGCGCCTGAACATTTTTCTGTCCTGCTGCCGATTATTGGGTCATTTATTCTGCTGTTAATCATCGGTATTTTTACGGGATCAGGCTGGGGCGGCATCTTCTTTGCCAAAAAAATCACGCCTCTATGGCTTCGCACACAGAACGTACAGCCAAAAGCTCCATTGCACTCACTGCTTCTATTACACTTCTCATCATCATGCTCTTGGCTGTGGTAATCGGTTTACCAGCACTGGGGACGCTGCTGGTGGCTGACGTCATGGGCTCAGTCGGGGCCTATCTTCCCGTACAGTTGCCGAACTGGGCGGAGATAACTTGGCGATCGCACTGTGGATAAAGAGCATTACGACGATCTTGCCTGAGTATTCCAATCTCAGAAAAATTCAAGTAGGGCGTGTCATCAATTCATGCCAGAAACGTTATGGGATAAGCATGATCACGCCCGCCCCAATTTCATTGTCTAGGGGCTGAAACCCTTTCTATCAGAGCATTGTAAATCTAAATAATGACAGCCCCTAGTTGCTCTGTATGCATGGATTCTCTTGCGCCCTAGGCTTGAAGATGTTCTAGGGCTTGGTAGTTGCTTCAAAGTTATCAGACTTCTGCGATGATGGATTATTGGCGAGAATTGCGATCGCTAAAATAAACAAATTACCACCAACCCTTCCCTGGCCTTACGATTATGCCGCTACCTGTTGTTGCTATTATTGGTCGCCCTAATGTGGGCAAGTCTACGCTCGTGAATCGGCTGGCGGGAGTACAGGAGGCAATTGTTTACGATACGCCAGGAGTAACTCGCGATCGCACTTACAAATCAGCATTTTGGGGCGATCGTGATTATCTCGTCGTGGATACTGGTGGACTAATCTTTGACGACGATACTGAGTTTTTGCCGTATATTCGCGAGCAAGCGATGACGGCTCTTGTCGAGGCGAGTGCGGCAGTGATGGTGGTGGATGGACAGGAAGGCCCGACGGAAGCCGATCGAGAAATTGCTCAG
>JBCCNE010000310.1:0-6027 GCA_039026015.1 Cyanobacteria bacterium P01_C01_bin.70
CAGCCACTGGCACATCTGGGCTGAGCGTATGCCATGATGGCACATCACAATAGTTTCCGTCTCAGCGTCAAACTGTTGGTAAATCAGTGATTCCCACTCAGCAAATGCGCTCAAGGGCAAATTGGTAAATTCGGCGATCGCAGCTTTTTCCAGCTCCCACGGCTCCCGCACATCAATCAGCTGCACCGCTTCCAGTCCTGCCTGATATCGTTGCGCAAATGTTTGCACATCAATATCAGCTGGCGAAGAGTCAGGTGCAAACGGCACAGTAGTCATCGTCCTTCTCAGATCATGTGGAGCTAGTTAACAGGCTTGCCAGGACGCAACATCAATCAATGCTGTAAACCTTGTGGGATAAGCACTGCTGCGCCCGTCTCACGTTCCTCAGCTAAGAGCCGAAATCCTTGCTGCTGAAGCATTGAATACTAGACAATATTAGTCTTTAGTATAGCGACGCCGACTCCTATGCGATCGCCGGTTTTAGATTCACACGAGGTTTTGACTGCTGTTCAGAGAGCTTCACTAAAAGCATAAAAGCTTTGGCATTCATGACGTTCACGAAGTTTGTAAATCACTTCTGAGATTGGTCGGATAAAGCAGCAACTTGAGTCCGCATCTGACGAATATGGTCAACCAGTCAGACCAACACTTCCGCCAGCCCGGCAAACACTGCAACGACACGGAGCGAAATCGTTAAGTTTAAGGTCCACCGTGGCCCCTAAACTAAGGTCAATGTCAGTCCTTTCATAAAATTCCTATCGATTGACTGCTTTAGTGAGAGAGTGAATATCGTACCTTCAAGAGTTATTAAGGCGGGGTTTAGCAAGTTTTTCAGTGTTGTTAAAAACGGTATTTAACTCCTTAGCGTCGATATTGCGTGCTTTCACTCCGGCGCTGGTGCTTCTACAAAGGACTGTTAGAAATTCCCCATGGATTACCAAAATCTCATACAGGCTCTGGAACGTGACGCCGACGAACTGGGCGTGCTGCCTGAGTTAGTGGCGCTGCGACCGCAGTTTCAGCTCTATCTTTATGATGATGTGCCCTCCACCAATCAAACGGCTTGGCAACTGGTCGAGCAGGGGAAGGGAGCTGGGACGGTTGTTATTGCTCGTCAGCAAAGTGCTGGAAAAGGCCAGTGGGGCCGCACCTGGGTATCGCCGCCGGGAGGATTGTATCTGTCCCTCGTGCTAGAGCCCGCACTACCTCTAGCGCAGACTCAACTACTTACCCTCACCAGCGCCTGGGGCATTGTCACTAGTCTGGAGAATTTGGGGATCTCTCTGCAAATCAAATGGCCCAATGATCTAGTAAGCCAGGGGCATAAAGTCGGCGGCATTTTGACCGAAGGTCGCGTGATCAACCAGTCAGAGACTGCACCTCAACTGCAGCAGGTCGTAGTTGGAGTTGGGCTCAACTGGGACAATCCCCTGCCGCAAAATGCCTGCTCGATTCACCAACTTTTACCGGACAGCCCTACCCCCAGCGTGAAAACCTTGGAGGACTTGGCCGCGATCGCTCTGCGGGGTATTTGGCAAGGGTTCTACTATTGGCAACAGCAGGGAAACCAGATTTTTATGGCTGCTTATCAGCAAAAACTCGCTTGCCGAGGTAAGAAAATTAGCCTAGATGGGCACCCTGCAGTCATAGATGGCGTCTCCATAACAGGTGACCTAATGGTTAATTTGAGCCAAGATGGCAGGAACCTAGTGCGATCTTTAAGACCAGGTGAGATTCGCTTAGGCTACAATATCTGAGGTTTATGGATAGTGGTGTTTGACGGAGCAGTCAATATGCAGCCGGAGCAATTCTCCAGGGAAATCGGGACTCCCGTGAACCCTGCATCTCCCAAGTGTCTACCGTGGTTGCGCGGATTGGGTGCCTTAGGAATTACCTTGGCATTGGGTGGCTTACCGGCCCAAGCCGAGTCTGAGGCATCACTAGAAGTCCCGGCCCCGCTGCCGGTTGAATCAGCCTCACCAGTTGCCCCGGTTGAGACCTCGGCTGAAGCTCTGCTCAAACCTCAGATTACTGCTGAACCGGTCCCCGAGCCTGCGGTCACTTCACCGGCTCCCGCGATTGAGTCAACCCCTACAGAGTCGGCACCGCTACCCACCACACCTATCTCTGAGAGCGTGCCACCGGCTGATTCGCTTGAAGTTGACGCGCCTGTACCCGGAGCTTTCAACAACGTCTTTATTGACCCCACTGATTACAGCTTGGGCGCGACCCCCTCTCGTGACACGCCTTCGCTGATCTTTTCCGATCGCACCACCGGCTGTCAATTTAGCTTGCAGCAGGGGCAATCAACCCCATCACACAGTTGCGGCACGGCGGCAGGCTCGAACGGCATTTCCGGTAGCGGACAAAATGGTGACGTCACCTACGGCAGCCCGACCGATAGTGAAGGCGCTCAGTTTTCCATTGGCCCGGTCAGCGTTGGTGGCCAAGGCGTGACTTTCGGCAACACCACCGTCATCAGCCGCGAGTACTTTAACGAAAGGCTGCGCTCCCTCAACTTAATGAGACGCGGCACCCAAGAATTTGTCTTTCCACTGGCAATTCCTTCCCCCATCACTTCGCTGTTTGGCTGGCGTATACATCCCATTTTTGGCGATCGCCGCTTTCACACCGGCACTGACCTCGGCGCTCCTGAAGGTACCCCGGTCGTTGCGACTCAAGATGGTGAAGTGCATGTCGCCGATTATTTAGGCGGATATGGCTTAATCGTTATTTTGCGCCACGCTGAAGATTCTCTAGAAACTCGCTATGCTCACCTTTCGCGCATTTTAGTGCGTCCGGGTGAAACAGTGAAACAAGGTGAAGTCGTAGGTCTGGTGGGCAGCACCGGCAATTCGACCGGCCCTCACCTGCACTTTGAGCTGCGCGAGCTGACCGCCCAAGGCTGGATCTTGCTCAATCCCAACGAATTAATGAGCTACGCCATGGCCAATTTAGCTGACGCCATCAACAATCCTCTACTGGCGTTGGGTATGGGCGCTGACGACAAATCTGAGGACGAAAAATCCCTGATGCCCTATCGTCCCGCTCAGCCCAACGCCAACTAGGGGCTGTCATCACCTAGGGGCTGTCATCATTTAACGCTCGACTCCTTATGCTGAAAGCAGTTCAGTCCCTAGCGGGTTTTGCAGAGCGCGCGGTAATGCCTACACCGCCAGCATTCTGGATTTAATTGATGACGCGCTCTAGATTGTCCATGCTTTGATAGCCAAGGGTTCAGCCCCTAGATATGAAGTTGGGGCAGGCTGATAATAACCTATCCCATAAGGTTTCTGGCATTAATTGATGACACGCCGTAATCAGTCGCTAGACTTCCCAGAGCGTCTGGGGTCATGGTTATGCCAATGAGCGATCGCCTCAAGCTCGATGCTGGCCCAGAACTCTGCAGTTTGAGTGGAAGAGAGACTGAATAATTTAGGCCAGGCCCCAAGCGAAGAGACCGATCAGCAGTAGGCTCATCACGCCGATGAGGTTTTCTAACTTTTCGACTGCAGTGGGCAGCTTCACCGTGAATCGGCGGAGCAGCGCGTAGATGAACCATCCCAGACCAATGACCGCGATCGCCTTAGCCAAGTTGCCCAAACTGTAGGCTTCCCAATAAACCATATTGCCGACAATGAGTCCTCCCACGAGCAAAAGCACTGCGGGCCCTAGTCCCGCTGGAATTTTCTTTTCTGATGTAGCAACGTGGGGTAAAAAGATGATTTTGGCAAAGACAATCGCCGTCCCGATGGCGGCAGTGTTCATGGCGATGGTTTGCCAGGGCAGCACATTTTTTAACACTAAGGACTTGGCTCCAAATCCGGCCAGCAGCGGCAGACCAGCTAGCGACAGGCCCGCGATCGCTAAAATTCCCCAGGCCCGATGGCTCATCGGCTTTTGCCGGAGAATATCAATATTGCGGCTGGGCAACGCACTAGTGGAGAGAAAGAGGGTGGCTTTTGCCAAGCCGTGACCTAGCGCATAAACGCCTCCGACAGGCGGCACAGCCAAGACAAATCCCATTTGTGAAATCGTACTCAGGGCAAACACCCGTTTAATATCCCGTTCAAAGATAGCGAAGGACACTCCAAATAGCGCCGTGCCGATGCCAAATACCCGAACCATCACGTCCACGCTGTCTACCAGTTCAGCGCACCGCAGCAGGGGGAAGATGCCCGCTTTGATGGCCACGCCCGACAGCATCGCCGACACCGGAATTTCCGATTCAGAGTGGGTCAGGGGCAGCCACAATCCAGAAATAAAGACCCCGCCTTTGGTCAATAACCCAATCAAAATCAGCGCGATCGCATCGACTGGAGACTGTCTCAGACCGCTGAAAGCAAAGGAAGAGGTCGCCTGATAAACCAGCATGGCCCCCATGAGATAAAACAGCATCGCGGTGTTGCTGACAAATAAATATCGCAGGGCTACCCACACCGTTCGCTCAGTGCGGCTATAGGCAATTAGCAAAAAGACGGCAATGCTGGCGCACTCTAAGGCAACATAGACGCTGATAAAGTCATCACAGGCAAAAACCGAATTGAGGCAGCCGTGCAAAATAGTGAGCTGCGTATAAAAGTAGGGACGGCGATCGCTTTGCCAGCAGTAGAGAATCACGGCGGCAGTAATCAGCCCGTTGGTCAAAACAAAAAAACCGCTTTGGACATCTAGCCGTAAGCTAACGCCAAAACTATCCAGCAGAGCCAAGCTCAAAGAACTTTGCTGAAAAATAAGCAGGCCGCCAAACCCAGAGGATGCCAGGGCAATTCCCAAGGCCAAGAACCGATCAATTCTCGGCATAAGATAAATACAAAACCCTACAAACAGGGGCAAAATCAGCCAAATAGTTGAAACGGTAGTCATAGTCGAGTGATGAGTCAAACTGCCGAAGCCAATTACAACTTTGGAGACGGTTGCCTCCAGACCCCAGCTACCACCTGTACGCCCCTGGTGAATTACGCAATAGGAATGCTGCCTGCTCTCTAAAGCTCTTCGGGCGAGGCTCTGCGTAAAGCAAGAGAACTCTTCAACACCGAGATGGAACTCTCGGCTCTCTGTCTCAGAGAGATAGGGAATCTAACACTCGGTCAATTACTTGACCAGAGACTTACATATCGGTAGCAGAGAGCTAAATGGGGTACTCTCTTATTCTTGCATAGATTTAGACCAATGCATTTTTATCTTTGAATTGTAATTAATAAATAGTTATATTGTTCATCAGCCTAACGCAGCTAGTCTCAGCACCTTGCTAGCACTGGCAGCACAATGATGCCCGCTTGGTGTTGCTCAGCCCCCATTCGGTGTCGGGAATGCTCCCATAGCAATCATGCGCTGGTAGTCAGCGATCGCCCAACAGCCCTATGGCGATCATGTGGGAGAGTTTGCGATCGCCCTCGACAGCACACCAAAAGCCTCAGGATAAGATTGAGGCATAGGCCCACCTCCGCACCACTGCAATGACGATTCAACTGCTTTCTCCTCATATCCGCGAAGCCCATGTGTTTTCTAGCATTACCTGGCAGCAGTTTGAGGCGATTGATCAAGCCTTTGATTCAGTGCCTGGCGTCATGTTTCGGTAGCTCGATGGCGCGTTAGAAATTAGGCCCATAAGCGAAGAACACGAGGACTTCAAAACCATTCTGCGGATGCTGCTGGAAACTTAGTCTGCGATCGCAGCGGATTCGGTTTTATGGTCGCGGTGGCCTCTCCTTAGGTGATGCGGCATTAGGAGCCCGCAGTGAACCGGATGAGTCTTACAACATTGGCGATCGCCAGCCCTATCCTGATCTGGTGATCGAAGTCGTGGTAACTAGTGGTGGCATCGATAAGCTTGAAGGCTATCGTCGATTGGCAGTGACTGAGGTGTGGTTCTGGGAAGACGGCGTGCTCAAGCTTTATCACTTAAAGGCCGACAACATATCACTTAAAGGCCGACAACAGCGGTTACGAATCTAGGGTGCGCTGAGGATGATTGCTCCGAAAGGCTCCATAAAACAACTCGGCTTTGACAACAGAACAAACGGC
>JBCCNE010000311.1:0-6020 GCA_039026015.1 Cyanobacteria bacterium P01_C01_bin.70
GCTCGAAATTGCCAGCTACGCCGCTCCTTGTCGCAAAAACATGCGGTGGTTTGCCGACAAGCGCTACAGTCGCATCAGCCAAAAGCACTATCCCGGCAGCAGCCGCGTTTATGCCCGCGTCTTGCAAACCGGCACCATTCGCGAGGGGGATGCGGTGGCAGTTACCGGCAGTGACTGAGTGCAGCAGCGATCGCAGGCTGATCAAAGAGAATGCAAGGGCAGCGGGGGCGCTGAGTATGTTGGCGTTGGCGGAGCCTGTCTGCAAGACATAGCCATCTCGGAGGGCTTTGGGGTGATAGGGTAACGAAGTCGGTAACAGGTAGCCGTCAGCCGAGAGCCAAGAACTGATCTTCCTTTCTGAATTCTGCCCGCTGTACTCCGAATTCTCAATTCATCCGCCCTTAACATTTTGCAACTAGGCTCTGTACACTGGGGAGGAATTCTGTTCTTAACTCGGGTTTTACCCACTGGATGCAGATAGTTGCATAGTCAACTTAGGTCCGACGTTGTTTTTCGCAGCGCCGGATTTATTTAAAGGCAACCATAGCTGCGATCGCGTTATTCGTTGTCAGCCGTGGTGTCATCAACAGAGGCTTATGGAAAACCCTTATTCTCGTCCCATGCCGCAGCGCATCGTCAAGCGCGATGGTGAATTTCCTGACATTATTCGGCTGGGCGATCCGCACTCGCCCTGGCGCGATCTCTATCATTTGCTGCTGACAATTTCTTGGTCAGGGTTTGTGGCCATTTTGCTGATGGTCTACATGATCATCAACGGGACGTTTGCCGCCGCTTACTGGCTGGGGGAGGACGCGATCGCCAATGCTGATCCCAACTCTTTTTTGGACGCCTTTTTTTTTAGTGTGCAAACGATGGCCTCCATCGGCTACGGGGCGATGTATCCGCAGACCGACTACGCCAATTTTCTTGTCGTTATCGAATCGTTTGTGGGGCTGCTGTTTATTGCGACGGCGACAGGCATGGTGTTTGCGCGCTTTTCGGTGCCCACTGCCCGCATCCTGTTCAGCCACTATGCGCTGGTTGCCCCCTTCAACGGCGTGCCTTGCCTGATGTTTCGCACCGCCAACAAGCGCCGCAACCGCATTCTCGAAGCCCAACTCTGGGTCACCCTAGTGCGCGACGAATTTACCAAAGAGGGCGACTTGTTTCGCCGCTTCTACGATTTGAACCTGATTCGCGCCCACACGCCGCTGTTTGCGCTTACCTGGACGGCCCTGCACCCAATTGACGAAAAGAGCCCCCTCTATGGGGCAACGCCAGAATCTTTACGGCGCGAACATGCCGAAATCATCGTCATCATTACTGGCATTGACGAAAACCTGTCCCAAACCATTCACGCCCGCCATTCTTTTGTGGCTGATGAAGTGCTGTGGAACTTTCGCTTTAAGGACGTGCTGGGGTGGACGCGCGATGGTCATCGCGCCATCAACTTTAATAACTTTGATCGGGTTTATCGCATCGACCCTCAAACCGGCTATGCCCTTACGCAGGAACCATTCGAGGATGCTGTGCCATCAGAGTCTGCACCTGCTCGGCGTGGTAAGAACTCCGAGTAAGCGGCGACGACACCACCTGCAAAAAGCCCATAGCTTCCCCGACCACGCGCCAAGCTTCAAACTGCTCTGGGGGGACAAAATCCTGCAGCTTCAAATGCTTGGCGCTGGGCTGCAAATATTGGCCAATGGTTAAAATGTCGCAGTCCACTCGCCGCAGATCGGCCATCACCTGACGCACTTCCTCATCCGTTTCACCCAGGCCGACCATAATGCCCGATTTGGTGTAAGCCCAGGGCGCCGTTTCGCGAGTGCGACGCAGTAGCTCCAAAGACCGCTCGTAGTTGGCTTGAGGACGCACGCGCCGATAGAGGCGAGGCACGGTTTCCGTATTGTGATTCAGCACTTCGGGTTTGGCCTGCAGAATGGTTGCCAAAGCCTCCCAATTACCGCACAGATCAGGAATCAGTACCTCAATCGTGGTTCGAGGCGAAGACCGGCGCACTTCTGTGATGCAGCGGGCAAACTGCACCGCGCCGCCGTCAGGCAGATCATCGCGGTTGACCGCCGTAATCACAACATGATTCAGCCCCATGCGTTTAACGGCTTCTGCTAGCCGCCAAGGCTCGGTTGGGTCGAGAGCCTGCGGCTTGGTCTCAAAATCAATGTCGCAGTAGGGACAAGCCCGGGTGCAGGCTGGCCCCATGATTAGAAAAGTGGCTGTGCCCGCGTTGAAGCACTCGCCAATGTTGGGACAGGAGGCTTCTTCACAAACGGTGTTGAGTTGCAAATCGCGCAGCAGCGATTTGACGTTGCCGACTCGTTCCCACTGGGGTGCTTTGACCCGGAGCCAATCTGGTTTTACCGCCACGATATCTTCTTAATATGCTTATAACCAGATCCCATCCTAAAGTAGAGTCGGGACTTTTGCGGGGCGATCGCGTAATTTCTCCGCGCTTTTCCTTCCACAATGCCGTGCTACTGCTCTAACGCCACCGTTTTATAGTCTGAAAGTGCTGTCGGCCAAAGCGTCTGACATCGAAAATCCCGCCTCGAAAATACCCCATGAGTCGGCTCCAGCGCTGATTTGCTCTCAAAAACGCCCCCGTGACAAGAACCCCAGCACTGCGACAAACAGTGCCGCCCCAATCACCGACCAGACAATGGGAAAGCTAAATTCTCCACCAATGTTGATGGTAAAGATTGCCGGCAGGTCTAGGGTTCGCGACAGCCAAATCCCCAGCAGTGCGCCAATAAACCCTAAAACCACAGACCCTAAACAGCCAACTTGCGAATAGCCCGCGATCGCCTGGGCAATGCCTCCACAAATACCGGCTACCAACAGCAACAATAAAAGGTCAAGTAATCCCACACTGAAGCCCTCTAACCACGTTCCAGCTTGGCGTTTATCCAGCTTCAGAGCATCGCTCTGAAGCTGGATTGCATCATTCCCCACAGACCTCCATTATCATCAGTCAGGTTCCCGGTCTCTGTAGATGCGCCAAATTCAGAAGTTGCTAGAAACTGCCTTTGGCAGAGCGTTCTTTGAGCGGCTATTTACGGAGAATTTCCTTTTTCTCAACAGTGCCCTCTGGGCTCATGTGATACACGATGGGAACGCCTGTATCGAGTTCTAGCCCTGGCACCTCCTCCGGTTCCAAATTGTCCAATTCCATCATGATGGCCCGCAATGAGTTGCCGTGGGCGGCGACCAGCACACTATCATTTTGCTTAACGTGCTCCATAATGCGCTTTTGAAAGAACGGCAAGACCCGCTTTTGCGTATCTTCTAAGCTTTCGCCGCCGGGGGGGCGAATCGAAAACGATCGCCGCCATTCGGTCACTTGGTCTTCGCCAAATCGTTCGGCGGTTTCAGCTTTGTTTAACCCCTGCAAATCACCGTAAAAGCGCTCGTCTAGCATGACTGAGGTGAAGATGGGCAGCTCATCATCCGCGTTGCCGGTGTAGTGATCCCAGCCGTGCCAGTCGGGGTCGTCCTCGTCGTGCTTGATGATCGGAATGCGATCTCCACAAATCTCGTCACACTCAGTCAGACAAATGACCGCCGTTTCCAACGCTCGCATCAGCTTACTGGTAAAGCAGACGTTCACGCGATGGGCTCGGAGCTTGCAAGAGGCGATCGTGGCCTCAGCGCGTCCCCGCTCACTCAACGGCACATCCACCCAACCCGTAAACTTGTTCGCGGCATTCCAAAGGCTTTGACCATGACGAATCAAAATGAGTTCTGGCATTGCATTGTGCCTAACGATTACAGTCCAAACTCTAGAACAGGTTCTTAAAGATGAATTTAAAGGCTTCGTTAGGAGGATTCCGTCTAAAAAATCACCCAAAAGCTAATTTCCAAGAAACTGTAGCGTTTGTAGTATTTGTAGTATATGCTGGATAAATTCGATGTCGAACTCATGGAATAGTCATGGCTAAGTTCGCTGACGTTGTCCGTTATTACAAAAACTATAAAGCGATCGCGGTCTTCAGCATCGTCGCCAGCAGTGTCTTTGAATTAATCGATCTGGTGGTGCCCTACGCGATCGGTCAACTCCTTAACGTGCTGTCTGAGCGGCCTGTGGATAAACTTGCCCAAAGTTTGGCGGGTAGCCTCGCCGCGCTGACCGGGCTGGAAGTAACGCGATCGCTGATCCTAAGTCTGCTGTTGGGAATGATTTTTCTGGTCACCGTCGTCCGCGCGCCGATTGAGCCGTGGCTGGGCGTCTGGTTCCATTGGGATATTTCCCTCAAAGCCCGTCGCGACCACTCAATTGAAGTGGTGAAAAAGCTGCTCAGCTTGCCTCTGGGCTTCTACGACGAAAACAACCCCGGGCGCATTGCCGGGCGGGTGGCTCGTGGTTTGTCCAACCACACGTGGACCTATCCCGAAATTGCGGGACAGCTCTTCCCCAAGCTAGTGCGAGTGACGGGTATCTTTTGCGTGATTGCCATTATCGACTGGCGCATTGCGATACTCTTTGCCCTCTCCTTTATGCTGATCTTGGCCTACAGCATGCGCGATTTGATCCGCATCAATCGCAAAGAGCAGGCGCTCGACAAATATATGGAGACCACGGAAAGTCGCACCTCCGAAATCATCACTAATATCAAAACCGTCAAAGCCTTTGCCGCTGAGCACGACGAACTCGCCCGTCAGCGCCAGCGGTTGGGCCGAGAACTCAAAGTGGTCGATCAGATTATCCACAAAGGCTACGTGGTGTTGATGACCTGGCAGGAGCTGTTTATCCAGGTTTGCGTATTCGGGGTGCTGGTGCTGACGCTGATATCGACCCTGCAGGGCAATATCTCCCTGGGTCACTTTGTCACCACGCTAACCCTCTCCAGCATGGCTTATGCCGAGCTGGAGCCGATGAGCAACCTGGCGGAGATCTTCGCCCGACGCTACGCTTCCATGCTACGCTTTCACGAATTTTTGCTGCAGCCTACGGGCATTGAGGCTGCTAGCGTCGCCGGACATCCCGAAGCCGTTACCCATTATCAGTTCACTGGCAAGGTGCATCTTGAGCATCTGACCTTTGGCTATGACGAAAATCGCCCCGTATTGCGGAACGTTGATTTGCTCATCCAGCCCAAGCAAACCGTGGCGCTGGTGGGGCGCTCCGGTTCCGGCAAGTCCACGCTGGTGAAGCTGCTGTTCCGCTATTTTGAACCGCAGCAGGGCCGCATTCTGATCGATGGCGAAGACATTCGCAAGCTGGATATCACCGGCTACCGCAAACGGTTGGCGATCGTTCATCAAGAAGTGGATGTCTTTAACGGCACGCTGATGGATAACCTGACCTACGGTAATCCTCATGTGACGCGAGAGCAGGTAGATGAAGCCTGTGCGATCGCCCGCGTAGACGAGTTTATTCGCCTGATGCCTGATGGTTACTCCACTGTCGTGGGTGAGCGGGGTGTGCGCCTCTCCGGAGGACAGCGCCAGCGGCTCGGCATCGCCCGCGCCTTGCTGATGAACCCCGACGTGCTCGTCTTCGACGAAGCCACTTCCAGCCTCGACTACGAATCGGAGCGGGCCATTCAACTGGCCATGCGCAGCATTCTCGGCACCCGCACCACCCTGATCATCGCTCACCGTCTGAGCACCGTCCGCGACGCCGACGTCATCGTCGTCCTCGATCAGGGCCGCATCTTGGAGATGGGCAGCCACGACGACCTGCTCCGCCAAGGCGGCCTCTACCACCGCCTCCACACTCTCCAAGAAACCGGCGATTTATTGGGGTAGGCCGGTTTTCACGGGCTATAGAAACCGGTTTTCTAGCCGTCAAGCAATTCAAGTGTGCTCCAGGCCTTCAGCTGAACTCGTTGCTGAAGGCTTTTTCTTGCGACACTAATGACTAATATGGAGTCCGGATATAGAGGCATACTTGAATAAGGGTTGCCAGTGATTAGTGATGTCCAGACGCCTGCAAATTGAGCCTCATCTTACCGTTGAAGAATTAGAATCTCGCTATCGTCAAGCCAGTGAAGGAATCAAAC
>JBCCNE010000312.1:0-6018 GCA_039026015.1 Cyanobacteria bacterium P01_C01_bin.70
ATCGCTTCATCGTTATCTCGCAATGGTCCAGAGGGCGGTCTATCATTCGATTCAGGCGGCGGCAGATTAACCATGATTCTGAAACTGTGGCATCTCAAAAGGAATTTTCGGGTCTTGTTCTGGCTGATTTATGCTTGGCGTTACTGCCAGAATGAGCCTAAAATACCAGATTTGTCCTCATTAGCGTCAATATGTGGCAAGGAATATCCTCAGAAGTGAAGCCACTTTGGAAGCCCACCTTGGGGAAAAATGGACCTCCAAGTGGTCACAGCGGTTAGTCGCCGCAGTAAACAATCAGATCAATCTCAACATCACCAAAACCGGCTAGTGCGGTGACGCCGACGGTCGTACGGCTGGGTAACTTGTCTTGGGCGCAATAGCTGGCATAAACCTGGTTAACCGTCTCATAGTAGCGAAAGTCAGTAACAAAGATGCGAGACATAACGACTCGGTCAAACCCAGTTTGGGCATGCTCGAGCACGCGCTTGAGATTTTCCATGACCTGCTTGGTTTGCTCGGCGATCGCGCCTTTCTCAATCGCGCCTGAATCTGGATCTTCAGCCAGTTGCCCCGTCACAAATAAAAAATCTCCGGCACGCACGGCATGGGAGTAGGGCGCAACGGGGGGCAAGATATTGTCCGGTAAGGTGATATATTCCAGCACGATGATTCCTCTTAGGGATAAATGCAGTGATGCAAGAGATTACAGAGGAACCTTATCTGGTTATGGAACTTTCAAACCATAAAATACTGGCATAAATGCAGATTCCTTCCCCTTTAGTTAAGGGGAGTTGAGCTGCCAGCGTTGGTCAATGTATTTCGAGAAAACTTTCCCTATGAACCCGGTCTCCCTCGGAGAAACAGTGGACAAGCATTGTTTTCATTCCAGAGACCAGGTTCTCTAGGGGAGACATTTTCTGTTTTGCCGCCCTCTCAATTAGTCAATTGCTTTGAACCATTGAGAGCCACTTGCAGAGGAAAGCTTAAGAAGCCCTCAGATCGAGGTCAGACGAGCCCTTAGGCAATCCTTGCCAGATTCACTAAAAGCGTAAACGGTTTGAGGCCGCTGATTTTCACAGAGTTGCTCAATCATCTCTAAGACGATTGAGCAGCCTCAACCGGTGGCAGGCTGGGCACCGGCTCGATTGCTTGATGCAACAGCACCATTGTGGTGGTTTGATTTTCTGCAAAGCCGATGCGCTGATAGAACGCCTGCTGATGAGTGGTCATCAGATAAACCCGCTCAATGCGGCTCATCAGCGGATGGCTGAGAACAGTTTGCACCAGCTTGCGGCCTAAACCGGCCCCTTGATAATCCGGGTGCATGACCACGTCCCAAATAGTGGCGCGATAGATCCCGTCAGACGTGGCCCGGGCAAAGCCAATCAGGGCGTCGCCATCCCAAGCCGTTACAACGGGGTGGCTATGGGCAATTGCGATTGCCATGTCTTCAGGAGTGCGATCGCTGGCCCAGAAAGCCGCCTGCTGGAATAAATTGATCAGCTGATTTAAGTGCTCAGTTTCTAAAGTATCGACGTATTTAAACTGAATGTGGCTACAGTCCATGGTATGAGTTTGAAAATCTTAAACGACACGATGTAAGAGCCCATCAATAAATAGGATTGGGCGGCGTTTGGGAGCTTAAGTTTGACCGCAAATATCAGCAGTAAAGTACCAGTGGTAGTCGAGTGGAACTGGATGAAGTGGTTGTCCAGTTTGCCAATCAGAAGTCACAGCATCGTCGTCGTCCTGCGGCCAGAAGCGGCGATCGCATCCAGGCCAGCGCCCAGGATAAGCGCTTCCCGTATATCGAACAACGATGCAGCGAAGCAAAGTGCAATAGTTCGGAGTCAATTGTCATTGCATAGAGCAACTGAGAACATGCCTGCATAATGCCTTGGGAGAGCAACTAACGCAAATAAGTGTTTATTCTAGACATAGAACCCGCCTAACAGCTGCGTCAAAGCAGTGGAAAAGTCATCGTTCTCTGAACTCTGAAATTCAGGTGGTAGGATCAATAAACTGTAATAGAAAGGATTAGACGCATTCGGGTGCGGCGATTGCACCTTGTTAAGCGCTGATATTTTCGGTTTACTGAAAACTCTGTCAACCCATCGTCTCCGGACATATGCTGAAAGTTCTGCTTGGTGATCCAAACGCTCGTAAACTGAAGCGCTACAGGCCCGACGTAGTAGAAACCAACCTGCTGGAAGAAGATATCCAGCCGCTATCGGATGAAGACTTAGCGGCAAAAACTGGCGAGTTTAAGCAGCGTTTGGAAAAGGGCGAATCTCTTGAGGATATTCTGACTGAGGCGTTTGCCGTCGTACGAGAAGCTTCTCGCCGAGTATTGGGCATGCGTCACTTTGATGTGCAGCTCATTGGCGGCATGGTGCTGCACGCCGGACAGATCGCGGAGATGAAAACGGGGGAAGGCAAAACTCTGGTCGCCACTCTGCCCACTTATTTGAATGCGCTCACAGGTAAAGGCGCTCATGTGGTCACAGTGAACGACTATTTAGCTCGCCGAGACGCCGAGTGGATGGGTCAAATCCACCGCTTCTTGGGCCTTGAGGTGGGCCTGATTCAGCAGGGGATGAGTCCGGCGGAGCGTAAACGCAACTACGCCTGTGATATCACCTACGGCACCAACAGCGAGTTTGGCTTCGACTATCTGCGCGACAACATGTCGACATCGATTGAAGACGTGGTGCAGCGCCCCTTTAACTTCTGTGTAATTGACGAAGTCGATTCCATTTTGGTAGACGAAGCGCGGACGCCGCTGATTATCTCTGGGCAGGTCGAGCGACCCAGCGAAAAGTACACCAGGGCAGCCGAGGTAGCTGACAAGTTGAACCCTGACGATCACTACGAGGTGGATGAAAAAGCGCGTAACGTTCTGCTGAACGACGAAGGCTTTATCCTGGCGGAGGAACTGCTGGGCGTACAGGATTTATTTGATCCGAAAGATCCGTGGGCCCACTACGTCTTCAATGCGATTAAGGGCAAAGAGTTATTCGTTAAAGACGTCAACTATATTGTCCGCAATGGCGAAGTGGTGATTGTGGACGAATTTACTGGACGGGTTATGCCCGGCCGACGCTGGAGCGATGGGTTGCATCAGGCGATCGAGGCCAAGGAGCACGCTGAGATTCAGCCTGAAACGCAGACTCTAGCTAGCATTACTTATCAAAATTTCTTTCTGCTGTACCCTAAATTGTCTGGCATGACCGGCACTGCCAAGACCGAAGAAGCAGAATTTGAAAAAATCTATGACTTAGAAGTGACGGTGATTGATACTAACAAGCCGTCTCAGCGTCGCGATCTCTCCGATGTCGTTTACAAAACTGAGTCTGGCGACCCGGAAAGGATTGCTAAAGATTGCTTAGAGCAGGTGCGGGCACAGAAACCAGTGCTCATTCGCAGCAGTGATCTGGAAAAAGTACGGCGCATTAAGCAGATTTTGGATGCGAATCTGGGCAACAATCCGGCGCGAATTGCCGAACTTTCTTTCAAAGACCAGTCGGATTTATTGGGCTGGGCCAAAAAGCCTGGAAACGTCACGCTGACTGCGAGCAGTGATGTTGAAACTCTAGTTAAAAGTGAGGTTGAAGATATTTACACCATTGGCATTCAAGGCAAGTGGTTACAAATTGCCAAAGAATGTCAGGAGATGCATGAGCAGGATCGGCCGGTGCTCGTGGGCACGACCAGCGTTGAAAAGTCAGAACTCCTATCGAGTCTGTTAGCGCAAATTGGTGTGCCTCACAACCTGCTGAACGCGAAGCCGGAAAATGTCGAACGGGAAGCCGAAATTGTGGCCCAGGCGGGTCGCAGCGATGCCGTGACGATCGCCACCAACATGGCCGGTCGTGGTACTGACATTATCCTTGGCGGTAATGCCGACTATATGGCTCGCCTGAAGCTGCGGGAATATCTGATGCCCCGCATTGTCAAGCCGGAAGATGATGACTTGATGGTGTCCGTCCCCGGTACGAAGGGCCGCAGCAAGTCCCAAGGCTTTGGAGACAGCCAGAAAAAAGTCAAAACCTGGAAAGCCTCACCGGACATTTTCCCGACGGAATTGTCGGCAGAAACCGATGGATTCTTAAAGGAGACGGTAGATTTTGCGGTCGAGACCTACGGCGATCGCAGCCTGCCGGAACTCGAAGCTGAGGATAAAGTGGCGATCGCGGCGGAAAAAGCGCCCACGGACGATCCCGTTGTGCAAAAGCTGCGGGAAGCTTACAATCTCATTCTCAAAGAATATGAAGAATACACTGATGACGAACATGACAAAGTAGTTGCAGCCGGTGGGCTGCACGTGATTGGCACCGAGCGCCACGAATCGCGTCGGGTTGATAATCAACTGCGCGGCCGTGCGGGGCGTCAGGGTGACCCCGGTTCCACTCGCTTCTTCCTCAGCTTGGAAGACAATTTGCTGCGAATCTTTGGGGGCGATCGCGTTGCTGGTTTAATGAACATGTTCCGAGTGGAAGAAGATATGCCCATTGAATCGGGCATGCTTACTCGCTCCCTTGAAAACGCCCAGAAGAAGGTCGAAACCTATTACTACGACATTCGGAAACAGGTTTTTGAATACGACGAAGTCATGAACAACCAGCGGCGAGCCATCTACGCTGAGCGGCGGCGCGTGCTCGAAGGCCAAGACCTTAAGGAGCTGGTTATTACCTATGCCACTCGTACAATGGACGACATCGTTGAAGCCTACATCAATCCTGAACTGCCCTCTGAAGAGTGGAAGCTGCCAGAGATGGTAGATAAGGTCAAAGAGTTTGTCTATCTGCTCGCAGATTTGGAGCCCAGCCAGCTTGAAGACCTTTCCGTCGGCGAAATTAAGACCTTCTTGCATGAGCAGGTGCGCACGGCTTACGACATGAAGGAAGCCCAAGTCGATCAGGCCAAGCCCGGCCTAATGCGCGAAGCTGAGCGCTTCTTTATCCTGCAGCAAATTGACACCCTCTGGCGCGAGCACTTGCAGCAAATGGATGCGCTGCGAGAAACCGTCGGCCTGCGCGGCTATGGCCAAAAAGATCCGCTGATTGAGTACAAGAGCGAAGGCTACGAAGTCTTCCTCGACATGATGACCGGCATTCGCCGTAACGTCGTTTATACTTTGTTCCAGTTCCAGCCGCAGGCGCAACCTCAGGTTAAGGCTTCGCAGCAGGTGGGCTGAACTCAAGGTTAAGAAAGGGCTTTAGCATCGATAGATTGGCTCGTTCTGCGAAGCGTAAGCCAGCGCGATCGATGGCGTTTCATATTGGCAAATCTATGAATGCTGCTTAGTGCAAGCATCTTGCCCACGAGTGAGATGTCGCTATGGCAAACATAAAAACAAAAGGCACTCCAGGGCGACTCTCTTCCGGACTTTCTGGAGTGCCTTTCTCAGCTGCAAGACAAAATCAAGGAGATAGACGAGCCACTACTCTCGCCGAGTGAACTGAATAGCGTTGATGTAAAATCAGGATGCATTTAAGCTTTCCGGCTTTAGTAAAGCTATCAGTAGATTACTTAAATACCCTTCGAAGCTTCATTTAGAGAGTCTTCAAGACCCCATCTTTAAATCGGCTCTGAGCGACTAACGTCCCGTCTAAAACTGGCACACAGGAAGAATAGGCATAGTGCTGCATTCATTTCAAGCAGTTCTTCTAGAGCAAAAAGATATTCATTATGAATCAGCTCTAAATCGATAAACACTGCGACAAGGCCAAATAAAACAAAAATCAAGGCCAAGATGAAAGTGTTATTTTTTAAGTTGGCGACAAAAAAGATGCGGATTTTAGATCGCCACTTCAAGAAGGCAAATATCAATATCCCTAAGATTCCTCCTAACGCAAATAAGCTTCTTTTAGGATAAGTCATAACATAGCCGAGAATCAGGTTTCTCGCTACGAAAGCCAGGTCGTGAATTGAATCAATTTTCGTGCCTAAAAGAGTTGGCATTGACAGCGAAAAGATTCGCTCTCCGAAGCTGAGTTCGTCCAAAAAACCTAAAAT
>JBCCNE010000313.1:0-6018 GCA_039026015.1 Cyanobacteria bacterium P01_C01_bin.70
AATCCCACTTTGAGCGAGACAAGCTTTGATCAGCATTCGACAATTGCCTGCTTCTGGATTTCGATACGGCAGTCTCACCGTGCAAGAAACTTTACTGCCGGAATACTCAAAGTTTTGCCCGTCTTACTGGTCAAACCAGGAGTTCACCTCAGATTTGCAATTTGCTTTTAATCAACAAACGGCAGTTCTTGGCCGATTGCCGCCTGTATGGTGTCTAATTGATGACGCTCTAGCTGTTCTACAAGTCCTGCAAGAATGTGGCGCACCATCTCCGGGCCACCGTAAATCCAGCCCGTGTAGACCTGCAGCAGAGTAGCTCCAGCGCTGATTTTTTCCCAGGCATCTCGGGCTGTAAAGATGCCCCCAACGCCAATAATTGGCATTTGTCCCTGACTTTTTTGATGCAAAAATCGGATCACCTCGGTTGAGCGCGATCGCAACGGGGCGCCACTTAGTCCACCGGGTTCGTCGGTGACGCGCTTGCCAGTCTTGGCAATCAGCTCGGTTTTGAGTCCAGTCCGTTGAATCGTGGTGTTGGTGGCAATGATGCCCGCCAGACGATGCTCGTCAGCTAGGGCCAGCACCTCTGCGATCGCGGTCCACTCCAAATCGGGAGCAATTTTCACCAGCAGCGGTTTGCGATCGCGATTTTCCGACTGCAGCGCCGCTAAAATCGGGCTCAGATTTTCGCTCGCTTGCAGAGACCGTAACCCTGGCGTGTTAGGCGATGACACATTTACGACAAAATAATCGCCCAAGTCTTTGAGTAGCCGAAAGCTCTGTACATAGTCATCCACCGCCTGATCGAGAGGGGTAATTTTAGACTTGCCCAAATTGATGCCTATCGGAATCGCTGACGGCCGCTGCTGCCAAAAACCCTGCAACCGTTCCGCTAGGTGGGCTGCGCCTTGATTGTTAAATCCCATACGATTGATCGCGGCCTGGTCACGGGGCAGGCGAAACAGGCGTGGCAGCGGATTACCCGGTTGGGCATGATAAGTCACGGTGCCTAGTTCAGCATAGCCAAAGCCCATTAGCGACCAAGCTAGAGTCGCCATCCCGTCTTTATCAAAGCCTGCGGCCAGCCCCAGCGGGTTGGCAAACGAGAGTTCCCCCAACGATTGAGTGAGACGAGCATCGACATACCGGCAGCGATCGCTCAGAACTTGGCGCAGCCATCCATAAGCCGCTGACTGTATTCGGTTATCGGCTTTGGGATAAACGGCAAGCTGGTTAAGCACTGCTAACGTGCGCTGATGCAGCCACTCCGGATCGGCCCTCACTCCCTGAAACAAGAATGGTCTGATAATCTGTTGATACCAATCGACCATGCTTCCTCTACTGGCAGAAAACTTTGGAGCAGCCCAGCAATCTTTATTCTGCCGCAGTTTTGCTTTCCCGCGGCGGATAAAGGCCAGATATATCCTCAGTAGGTTTGGCCTTAAATTAGGAATCAATTCTCCTCAGAGGCGCTTTATAAATTCCGTAAACGTCAATAATGTCAAGCTTTCACGCTTCTAGTGAAGCTAGCTGAGGATCGCTCAGACGCCTACCCAGCCTTCATTGGAAAGCCATTTAAGATTTCCCCCATGAAATTAGCACTTAGAAGTGATTTACAAATGCTATTAGCGTTAAGACCATCAGGGTCCTCATACTTTTACATCAATTTAGGAGAAAACCACTCAAATTCTTGATCGGTATTGATCTTAAGCCTCTTAAGATTCTCTTGATAAATTAGCTCTTAAAGTGTTTCAGCTTAATGGCTTTTCCAAAGTCTAAAAGAGACCATTCAAACCTACTAAGGAAAAGCTCACTTAGTAGCATCAAAGTCGGGATATTTTTCCGATGGAATACTCTTAGCAAGTGGCCTCTGGTGGCATCGACAAAACCGCTGGTTGCTTCGCCCACTTCCATATAGACGCTAAATCTTGAAGTCTCTTAACGATTCTGTGCCGTCGGTTTGGGGGTGGGCTCTAATGAGAAGAGATTTACAGGATCAAGTGACAGGAGATTTACAAGTTCAATTAGTTGCGTTGAGGAATTAAACTCTAAGTGCGCTGTGTCAAAACTAGGCACTGATGAGTTGTAAGAGTTCTCAAAAGCATTTTTTAGCTGCCGAATTTCCCGTTAGCGTCGGTAGCAGGCAATCTGAAACCGACATCCACGCTGTGCCATCAGCAGGCTAGAGTCTGGTCACAGTGAGTTATGACTCACAGGAAGATTTAGATAAGAAATGATCGATAATGAGGTTCTTGACAAAGCCTCCATACAAATACTTAATTAGATTTTTTATGCCCGGTATAGACTGAGTAAACCTGCTCATTGCTCTGGGCAAACGGATATCGTACTTGTCTGTAGCCTTCTCAATCCAGATGATGGTGAGCTAGTTGTCATGATCGAATGCCTGGCGGCTGCATTATCCACTTACTCAAGCAGATAGCGATCGCCGCCCTCCTTATCCTGAAAACCACAGTTTCGTCATGGTTTCGACTCTACCCAGTCCCAATCCTGAAAGACGTTTAGCAGCATTAGCCAGAATTCTCAAGCTGCTACGAGAAACCGAGGATCTTGATCGACTCATATCCTCACTATTGGAAAATCTGCGGGAAGAACTTCAATATTCCCTCCTCTGGTTCGGTTCCTATGAGCGGGTGCAACATCGAATTGTCAGTCAAGGATTTTTAGCGCCTAACCCCCATCGTTCTCTGAAAAGCACCTTTTCGCTGTCGCCGGGAGATTTGATGGAGCAGGTGGTGATTCAGCAGCGCCCCTTGATCATCAATGACCTGCGAGTCGAACCGCGCATCTCTGCCTGGAACGAAATGGCCGAACAGTTTTCCATTCAGGGGGCTCTGATTTTTCCGATTCGGCGGCGAGACGTTTGCTACGGCTTGCTGATTATGGGATCAGACAAGTGGGGGCAGACGATTAGCAACAGCGATCGCACATTCATCTCCACCATTTGCAGTGCCCTGGCCGACGTGCTGTACAAGCGCGAGCAAACTTTGCAAACCCAGCAGCGCAAAGATCCAGGAGTAGCGCTGTCCAGCCTAATTGACCAGCTACAAACGATTGATGATAAAGATGCTCAACTAGCGACGATCGCACAGTCTATTTTCCAGTTTGTCGCTCCCGATCGGATCCGAATTTTTTGGCTCGATTCAACGGAATTTGCCTTTTGGGAGCGCCTGGCAATGCGTTCGCGCCAAGTCAAATCACTCAAGCAGTATACTGCTGAATCTCCCGGCCTAACCGTGCCCGTCAGCGAAGTGCGCGGCATTTATCAGACCCTCAATAAGCAACAGCTTTTGGTCGTTGGCGAGGCGCACAGCTCTAACGCCGCCATGGTGCCTAATCGATTTATGAAACTGCTCAAAGCCAATGCCCTGATAGTGGCTCCAATTTTTGAGCGGGAGACTTTTTTAGGATTTATTAGCGTTGAAAGCACAGAGTCGCGGGTGTGGACGGATGACAGTCGCAACTATCTCAAAACCGTTGCTAATCTGGCCGGTTTGATGATGCCCAACCTGTCGATTAATGAAGTGCGCCAGCAGGCTCGCGATGAAGTGCAGCTGCTGACGGGGGTGGTGCACAGCATTCAGAGTGAATCAGACTGGCACAGAACCTTGAAAATGTGCGCTGACAACATTTGTCAAACCTTGGCGGCTGAGCAATTTTTGGTTTTGCTGCACGACGCCGAACAGGGCGGCTATCAGGTTGTGTTTCAACGACGTCGACTGACGCGCAAACGAATTTCGGCCGCTTGGTCAGCCCTCGATGAAGTCGATTGGCAGATGCTGGAGGATAGTGAGTCGGCGATCGCCATCAATGACCTCACCAACGATTTAAAGCTGTTGGCTTGGCGCGACAACTTTGAAAGGTCAAAATTGCAAAGCATCTTGGCTTGCAACATTACCCCCGGCGAAGCCCCCGAAGGCATCATTTTAGTCGCGGGCCAATCGCCTCGCCAATGGTCAACCGCCGCCGGGGAACTCCTACAGCAAATCGCCCAGCAGATTAGCCTGATCTTGCGGCAGTGGCAGCTACAGCGCCAAACCGATCAGCAAGAAGACATCTACAGCTCAATTCAGTGGGGACTAAGGACTTTACAACAGACCTTTGAGCTTGACAAGTTGGAAGAGTCAGCCTGTCAATACCTCATCGACCTGCTCGACGCCTCGCTGATTGTCTTAGTGACCTGGCAAATTGGTGAGCCGCATGCCCAGGTCAGTCGCGTAATTTCCCGCAGCATTGATTTTGATGCCGATGAAGACGCAATCGTTCCCATCAGCTCAGATGCCATCATTAACTGGGCACAGCAAACTGATGGACCACTGCCCGTCACTTGGGAAGATTTTCCAGCCGGAACGCAGGATTGGATCAAAGGTCCAGCCGGGAGTAAATTTTTGCTGGTGGCGCTCAAAACAGCCGATAAGCATGTACCCAACGGCGTCTGGGTGGTGGCCGATCGCAGCGATCGCCGGTGGACAAACCACCACTTCAGCCTGATGTCTTTGCTCTCCAATCAACTGGCTTGGTCACGACGGCACCTGCGAATCGTTGATTTGCTGATGGCGCGACAGGAATCCCTGGAAGCCCTGAATTGGTATAAGCACAAGCGCTTAGATGAAGTACATCGTCAACTAGAAGTCAACCTCAGCCGCCTGAGTGATCCCATCACCCAGGGCAAAGGACTGACTGCCCAACGACAGCTACAGCTGGTTCGGCAGCTCACGACTTTGACCAGCGGCGTTAGCAGCGTTCTCGAAAACGAGGGATGGGAACTGCGTAAACATCAACAAACTACTCCCCTAATTAGCCTGCTAAATCGACTGATGGAGCGCGTTAATCCCCTGATTCAGGCGCATCACCTCTGGGCCAAAGTACACAATGAGAGTAACTTCATCATCTCCGGCGATCTCGAAAAGATCGAACTGGTCTTGTACGAATTAATGGTGGCGGCCTGTCGGCGATCGCCCGAACAGGGTCGCCTCGATATTTGGTGTCGCCCCCTTGAGCGCACGCTGATGGAGCTAGCGATTACCGATGATGGCGACTTGCCTCGTCAATTAATCAAAGATTTAAAGCACGGACGTCCAGAAGATATATTGGTCCCTTCGCTATTAGACATTCCGCCAGGGCTGCATTTCAGCATTTGCAAGACGTTGATGCAGCAGGTTGGCGGCGAATTTAGTCTCCAAAAGCTGGAAGATGGCCGCATTATGAGCCGAGTTGTCTTGACAATTACGGGCAAAGGCAATGCCACAAGAATGGCATAGCCTGCTGCCGTAATCGCTGCTCTCAGGTCGACACCGTAAAGAATGTATGCGATCGTAACTCTTTCCCCGATGGTGTGATCACACCCTGCAATTGGGGCACTTTACTATCAGCAGCCTCATTAGTAGGTGCACTCCTGATTGAAAGGTTCAGCCCCCTTCCGCCGCATATGCGGGAGGGGGCTTTTGCTGTCGTGCGCATCAGCTTCAAAGTGATTAATACAGATTCTCCAAATTCTCGCTACACATCCTGTTCCCCAGCCCCCTTGCTCCCAAAGCTCTCCATTTTGATCTGTAGTGCCATTCCAGAGAAATGGTATAAAGACACACTTTTAGGCCGGTAACTTAGCCGAAAATCCCTATATCCATTAATACAAACAATAAATTGAAGGAGCTTTGCCTCCGTGAGCACGACGAATTTTCCTCATCCTGTCCGACGTCAGTTTGCAGCTGAAACCACGTCCAGTAGCTACGGGAGACTTCATGGTCATTCGTCGAGCCATTCAGTCAAAAAGCGGCTGACCTCGCCCCAAGCGAAGCCAGCCGCTGCAACAACGAGTGCTTCTTTATCTATGCTTGAGCTTAAGCCGCTAGGCCACTCAGGCTACCCGACGAGCCCTCCAGCGCCAAGAACGCCACCGACTCCTGGGTGTGGTTAAGCTCAGCATCGAGAGACTGCTCCTCCGCTACCCGGACGCCAAAGCTGGTTTTGCCAATGCTGTCGAGCCGCAGATTGGCCGGG
>JBCCNE010000314.1:0-6015 GCA_039026015.1 Cyanobacteria bacterium P01_C01_bin.70
ACATTGGCAGCTTGAGCAAACAGTACGGCAATCAGAAAGAAACGGCGTCCTTACGTGCGATAGATGTATTTTGTGATGATACTGCCTTCGGTTAACTGACTGTGTGGCGATCGCAGCAAAGATTGACCATCCCCGCCCGAGCGCCGGCCGTGACCCCACATTATCACTCCACCCCTCCAAAGCCCTCTGGCCCCGCTTGCCATTTTCCGTAACACTGGAGGAAAAAAAGGGAGAACTCGGTGAACATGCAAGCAGACGTGATCGTGATTGGCAGCGGCATCGGCGGACTAAGCTGTGGTGCCCTGCTGGCGCGCTATGGCCTGGCGGTAGTAGTCTGCGAAAGCCACACTATTCCTGGTGGGGCGGCTCATGGCTTCGAGCGTGACGGTTTTAAGTTCGATTCAGGACCATCGCTGTATTCTGGTTTGTCTTATAGTCCCTCGGCCAATCCGCTGCGTCAGGTGCTCGATGCCATTGGCGAAGATGCCGACTGGCAGACCTATGACACCTGGGGCTGCTGCCTGCCCGAAGGCACCTTCGATACCCAAGTGGGAGCCGTGCAGTTTGGCGACGTGCTGGCTAAACTGCGCGGGCCTGCCGCTGTTGAAGAGTGGCAGCGGTTGCAAACTCTGATGCAGCCCTATGGGGCAGCGGCGATCGCCCTGCCTCCAGCCGCTGTGCGCTTTGACTGGGGCTGTCTGCAAACCGTCTGGCCCTTTGTGGGCAAACTCTGGCCCCAGGCGCTGCGTCTGCTTGACCTGGCTGGTCCCTTCAGCAATCTGATGAATCGGGTCGTTACCGATCCGTTTCTGCGCAATTGGCTAGATCTGCTGTGCTTTCTACTGTCGGGACTACCGGCCAGCGGCACCAGCGCTGCCGAAATGGCCTTTATGTTTGCCGACTGGTATCGTCCCGGCGTGCGGCTCGACTATCCCGTCGGGGGCAGCGCTGCCCTTGTCAGTGCCCTTGTGCGAGGACTCGAAAAACACGGCGGGCAGCTGCGCCTGGGAGCCCACGTTGAGGAGATTATGCTAGCCGGCGATCGCGCTCAGGGCGTGCGACTTAAATCGGGAGAAGTGCTGACGGCTCGCCAGGCAGTGGTGTCTAATGCGTCGATTTGGGACACGTTAAATCTGCTGCCTGACCGTTCCCCAGCGCGATCGCTGCGGCAACAGCGACAAGATATGCCCAACTGCGCCAGCTTTATGCACCTGCACCTGGGCATTGACGGTGGCGGACTGCCCGACGACTTGGCCTGTCACCACATTGTCGTTAACGATTGGGAAAAAGGCGTCACGGCTCCGCAAAACGTAGTGCTGATTTCAATACCCTCACGATTGGACACCACTCTTGCCCCGGCAGGCAAAGACGTGATTCACGTCTACACTCCTGGTAATGAACCTTACGCCCCCTGGCAGGGACTTGAGCGCCGTAGCAATGACTATCGACAGCTCAAGCATCAGCGCTCTGAGGTGATGTGGCAGGCACTGGGACGGGTGATTCCCGACATTCGCGATCGCGTTGAAGTCTCCCTGGTCGGTACCCCCCTCACCCATGAACGCTTTTTACGCCGCTATCGCGGCAGCTACGGTCCGGCGATTGCGGCTGGCAAAGCCCTTTTTCCTGGGCCCACGACTGCTATCGATGGCCTACTCTGCTGTGGCGACTCTACCTTCCCCGGCATTGGCCTACCGGCCGTCGCCGCTAGCGGCTTCATCGCTGCGAATACTTTGGTGCCAGTGAAAGCGCACGAGGAGTTGTTGAGGGCGATCGGAGTGGGGTAGCTGGAAATGGGGTGGCTAGGTGGCTGGTTGGCTTGGTACGGCATCTTGCCCGCCAGCAAGACAAATTTCTCCGCACTCTGCCCTCCGCATTCTGCCCTCCGCATTTTGAATTTCATCTTCTTTATCCGGGAAATCCTCAGGCGCTGGCGAAAAGTGATACCAGTCTCTTGTCGTATTGCCTATGTCGTCTGCTCACTCTGCCCGTGCGTCTGATGTTGGCAGTGCTGCTGTGCCGTCGCCTGACGATTTGGAAGACTGGCAGCGGTTTCTACAGTCCAAGTCGATCGCTCCAGTACACTTGTCTAATCATCAGGATGCTCCTATTTGGGATATTACGGACTCTGAGGCATCCGTTTGGGAACCGTTGGCGACAACGCTGGGCGGGCTAACTTTAAACTTGTCAGTAGGGGCATTGGCTGCTACCGGCTCAATGGGGAGCTTGGTTTTGTGGGCGTTTAACAATCTCGCTATGGTGCCGCCAGCGCCCAACTGTTTGGTGCTGGAGCCGCAGACCTCTACCCGCAGTCGTATCACTTGCTTACAAACCGCGATCGCTGCCGGAAATCACCCAGCTAGGGCTGAAGGGCTGGCCTGGATTGGGCGCTGGCAGCCCAGCGAGCCGCTGTTTGCAGAAGGGCAATATTTGTTAGACCGCTGGTCTGACTCAGCTTTGCAAGAGGCGCGACAGGCCGCAAAGACAGAAGATTGGGGCACCGCGATCGCACTGACGGCTCAGGTTCCGGCGAGCAGTCCGCGCTTTGCCGAGGCGCAAAATCTGCTCCATCGTCTCAAAGCGCACCGGCAAACCGTAGCGCAAAGGCTAAACGAAAATGCGCAGGCAGCTTTGCGGGAGGCCGACTGGGCCACGGCCTATCAGCGACTATGGCAACTGGAGGCGTTGAGCCACGCGGCTGCCCCTCTGCCCCAAGTGGCTCATCTGGCTCAACAAATCACCGCCGAGCGCCAAGCCACCCAACTTTGGAACGAAGCACAGCTCACTTGGGAGTCGGGCATTCCGGCAGAGCAAGCTGCTGCAATCGCTCGCGCTAGCCAAATGTCCTCCGACACCTATCGTTGGCAAAGGGTGCAACCTATTGTGAATCAATGGAGCGATCAACTCTGGCCGATTGTGCAGCAGCGCTTGAGTGAAGACGATGGGGCTGGAGCGATCGCCATGGTTCAGCAAATTAGCCAAAATCCGGGACGTGCTGCCCAATTACGGCCTTGGCTGCAACTGGCTCAAGCGCAACAGCTTGCGGTGATCAGCACCGCTGACAGTGCCCCGCCGCTCAGTCAACTTGTGGGTCTTCCCGCCGCCCTGATGGCCGCTCAGAGTGTACCCCTAGACGAGACGTTATCCGCCACTGACAGCGCATTAGCCCAGCAATTAGCGATCGCGCTGTCCCCGGATCAACCCTTCCCAGCGTTGCAGGCCGCGACTACTGCCAAAGGCTGTCTAACCCGGGCTGACAATCGGTCAACTCAGGTAGCCCTCAGCCAGATTTCGCCACCCCTACAGCGGCTATTTCCTGAACAGTCCTGCGCGCCACATTTTGGGCGCTGATCGAGCGCAGCCGCTCTAATCGATTGCCTGATTACGATGGTGGCGCGATCGCCATCCCAGTACAAAAGTTAGGCAGGAGGCTGCACCTCAGAGCGCATCGGTCCTAGGTAACGGGTCAAGTAGGGCGAAAATACTTCGTATATCAGCGTTAGAGGTTTGCCATTATGCCAAAACAAATAGTGGCGACCCCAAAATGGCCCCCGCTCGCCAAAGGCGATTTCTAGCGGTTGTGAGTGACCATAATAGACGCCGCGAATGTCGCGATACAGTTCTGCTCGAATGCGACTCAGGCTAGCCCAGATCGGTAGCGAGCGATTTTGCAAATAGTCATCTACGTGACTGGCTTCCCACCAAGAGGTCGCGTAGGCTAGGCGTTGCCCAGAGGCTGTGCGGAGCCACACTTGACGGCGTAGCCGTGGCCCAGGCACCGCTTCGATAATTTTGGGGGCGTTGTCAGGCTCCATGCCAATGGCTGACATATCCAGTACGTCTACGTCAGTGCGTTCGCGGGTTAATAACTGCAGGTGGCGCGTCGGGGAACCGTCACCCAGCAATAAAATTTGCCAAGCGGGCGAGAGTTGATCGTGGGGTAATCCTTGCTGAACCACAGTGCCATCGCCCTGCCAAAGAACATCGAGGGCAAACCAGGCGGTCGAGGGGGAAATTGCGTGGGGAGGTCTGACAACCGAAGTCAAAATGATTTACAAAAGTTAAGCTTCTGACTACATCATAATATGTGCTTTTAGCTCTGCGCTGCTGATTAGGGGCGATCGCGGCTAGAGATTTCTGCCAAGAGTAAGCCCAATTTAAAAATTGCTGTAGGCACCCGGTTTCTCGTGGCATTGTTTAACTTGTCATGCTGATTTGGAAACCGGGTGCGCTTGGACAGGTGATGGCTTGAAGCTCGGTGAATAAGATGCGGTCTCTAGGGACTGTGGCCTCAGGACTGACCATAACGGCGACCGGCAGCGCTCGCTAGAGCTTCTAAGCTCATCAGGGATGACGTGAGTTGTTACCGTATTACTGATTTAGACAGAACTCAGTCTTGTTGAGGATTTCTGGATAGACTGCAGCAAACCAGTTAGTGGCAACCGCATTCTCGCGATCGCTGGCCAAAAACTGATTAACCAAGGTGCGCCATTCGGGATCGTTTTCGGGCAGCATCAGGCCGTAGTATTCGCAGGTCAGGGGGACTTCCGGCACCAGGGCAAAACGATCAGGAGACTGCCCGGCCAGCAAAAGTTCTGCGTAGGACAAAATCCCGTCGCCGACAAAGGCATCGATATCGCCATTAGCCGCAGCAGCGATCGCTTCCTGGCGTCCTTCGACTCCCGAAAACGTCACAATTGCCGCCTCGGGATAGGTTTCCTCCACAAAAATTTGGGTCGTAGTGTTTTCCAACACGCCTAGGCGAGTCCCGGCCAGTGGCGTATTGGGGTTGACGCCCTCGGCTTGTCCCGCCGGCAGCAAAAACTGGGCGCTGGTGATGAAGAAGGGATTAGAAAAAAGCACGCCGTCTACATCATTGCGAATAGAGTTGGGGCCACACTCCAGATGCACGCTGCCGTCGCGCACTAGGTCATAGCGGTTGTCCAGCGTGGAAGTAAGTTCGGCCACCTGCACATCAACGGCACTGTTGAGTTCGGCGGCAATGTAATTGCTCAGGGCGATCGCCAAATCACCGCAGTAGCCGTCCCAGGCATCTCGCTGATTGATAAAGCCAAACGGGGCGGCATCTTTGCGGAAAGCGACTTGCAGCACGCCCGTTTGCGCAATCTCGGCCAATACGCTTTGGGGACGCGGGGCAACTGGCGTGGCGATCGGCTCCGGTACAATGGCCACTGGCGCCGGACCACCATAAACGGTTTCAATCAGGTCTGGGGTCAGGTCGGTGATGATATCTAGCGTCATGGGGTTTCCCTGACTGGCCTGTTTGGCATAGCGGGCGGTCAGATAGGGCAAATATTCCGCTTGGTCGCGCAGATAAGCATTCCAAAACGCAATGCTCAGGGACTTGTAGTAGGCTGTTCCCACCTCCCGATGTTGCCCGGCCAAGAGCCGAAAAATACCCGCCTCATCGCGCCCGGGCTTAGACGAAAAGTGGGTGCCGACATCCAGCAGGGCTAAATATTTCTGCTCCGTTTGCAGCCAGATAAACGGATGAAACTGCTCGGTTACCCCAGGCGCGACGATATCTCTAGAGCCCGACACCATCATCAGTGGAATATCGATTTGGCCGAAGCCCTCAGGCCCATACAGCGCTCCTCCCAGCGGATGCCCAGCCACCACTGCCTTGATCCGCGGATCGGCCAGATCGTAATTTTGCGGCGGCAGATGCTGCGCCCGACATTCCAGATAAACGGCAAAGTTCAGCGAAATCTCAGCGGGGTTGCAAGCCTCAACTAGCCGCGCATGGTTAATCTCGGCCCCGGCTAACGCTAGCGCCGTGGTGCTGCCTAAGGAATCCCCCGCCACTCCAATGCGATCGAGGTCAAAAATAGCGGCCCACTCTGGCGATTCGGCCACCAGGATTTCTAGCTGGTCGATGAGGAAGGAGATTTCCTGAGGCCGATTGATAAACTCCATCGGGCTCAGCAGCGTATTCAAGCGACCCTGCAAATACTGCTGTCGATATTGCAGGTCGCTGCCCACATGGTCAGGCACGAT
>JBCCNE010000315.1:0-5997 GCA_039026015.1 Cyanobacteria bacterium P01_C01_bin.70
CCCTCAAGCAGACGTCACCTTGGCCTGGGAGACCTTTTCTGAAGCCGCCGATGAAGCGGGAATTTCTCGCCTTTACGGAGGTATCCACTTTGTCGAAGGCGATATCAACGCTCGTATTCTGGGTCAAGAAGTCGGGGCCGCGGTGTTTGAAACGGCTCAGTCCTTCATCAAGGGTCAGTCGCAACCGTTCTTAATTGGAACCCGCGATGCGGATGAACTCGTGGGCCGAGAATGGGATGAACAGCTTTACGGTCGGGGTGGCGATGATGTGCTCAGTGGTGGACTCGGCGATGATGGCCTTTGGGGGGGAGATGGTGACGATTGGCTGCGAGGTGACCTCAATAGTGCCGATTCTCAAGGGAACACCGGCGGTGATGACAGCATCTTCGGGGGCGCCGGGAGCGATCGCATCGGTGGCAAGGGCGGCAACGATCGCCTTGTTGGGGATGACGGCGACGATCAGATTTGGGGCGATGCGGGCGATGACTGGCTTGACGGTGGCGCTGGGGATGACTGGCTGCTGGGTGGCCGAGGGCATGACATCCTGCAGGGCGGGTTCGGTAGAGATTTTCTACTGGGCGGGCTTGGCAATGATCTTTACGACTATTCCGACTCCTCAGAAAGTCCGGTGGGTACAGCAAAAGACCGAATCTTAGACTTTACTCAAGGCGAAGATAAGCTTGATATTTCAAAGATTGATGCGAATTTGCATACCCCCGGCATTCAACCCTTTGAATTTATTGGCACCGATGACTTTAATGCGGGGAATACTGGCCAAGTCCGCTACTTTAGCACCGGTAGCCGAGGTCGCCATACGACTGTGCAGCTGGATATCAAAGGGGACGGCCTCAACGCTGTCCTAGAAATTCTGTTGATAAACGTACCGTTCATAACAGCATCTGATTTTATTCTGGGCAGCGTTTATGCTTAGTCGAGCAACTGGGACAACGAACAGTTACCGAAACATCTCCAAAAGTGAGCTTTAAGGGGCATCTTCCCTAGGGAGATTGCCAGAAAAGAATTTACCGCTTGTAGGTTGGCGTCGAGGGACGAGACCCAACATTGCTCATATCTCTGTGCTGTTGGGTTTTGCTATCGCTGCCACCTAACCTACGCAAAAAATCGCCTGGATATTTTCTTTCCCAAAGATCCCCTAAGAGCTTTTAGGCTTAGCATCGGGACTGCTCTGTGCTTACTTTCCCCTTGAAACTGTCGGCTTAGCCATAAACTGTCCCCTGCTCATCAAGCCTCCTCAAATTCATCTTGATGCATCAAGGTCTGCCAAGTACTGCGTTAGATATTGCGTGAGATCATCAATTAGCAAGTTAGCCCCCTGAATGCCGGGAAAGCTCCAATAGGTTTCGGTGACGACATGCACCTGATTGGTTTTAACGGCATGCAGCTGCTGCCACAGCGGATTAGTTTGCAGTTGGGCAAACATGTCTTGGGTGTCACCAAACTCAGTGCCAAAGACAAACATGATGTCGCCATCGGCCTTGTCTAGCTCTTCCAGGCTAATGGGGATGCGAGGGCTCCGGCGCAAAACCACGTCCTGCGCGGGGGGGCGCTGCAGGCCCAAGTCGGTCATGACGTCGCCCACTGGAGAAGATTTGACGTATAGAAAAATGCCGTCAGTGCGCACCCGAATATACGACACGTCAACGCCCTGCAGGCGATCGCCCAGGGTTTGCCGAAAAGCGTCAACCTTTTGGTCATATTCATCCAGCAGCAGCCCGGCCCTCTCAGTCTGGTTAACTGCCTCAGCTAGGGCTAAAAACCGATCTTGCCATTGGCTGACGCGGAGGCTCAAGCCCACCGTGGGAGCAATATTTGACAATTGGCGATAGAGCCGTCGCTGGGATTCGCTAATGATGATTAAATCTGGATCGAGCAGGAGGGTTTTTTCTAAATTGGGCTGCGTGAGATCGCCCACCGTTTCAATGCCCGCCGTCTGGCTTGCCAAATAGGGCGGCACTGGAAAGGGACGATCGGAGGTGAAGGCCGCTAATCCGATCGGCTTAATGCCCAGCGCTAGCAAATTATCCAAATCGATAACCGGCTGCATTACCACCACCCGTTTTGGCTGCAGCGGCACCTCGGTCTTGCCCAGCGCATGTTCAATCAGCTGCGTGGCCGGTGGCGGACCGGCATCAACATCGCGATCGCTGAAAGAAGGTTGAACCACACTGCTACAGGACAATACCAGCAGACACCCTAGGCCCACGATCGTCCGTAGACCAGAATGCTTGAACTGCTGCCAAATCGACCATATGCCGGGTGCCATCTGGGTCATGCCTCCTGGTTCACGATGCCGATGATTGAGGGAAATCGATGCTCGATGGTCGTGGGCGTCGAAGCCCGAGATTCCGTATTCCTAAAATGGTGTTCTGTCTGGCCATCGTGTTTCTAACCTCAACGACGCAGTCTGCCTCTCTAGCTCAAAAGGTGAATGAAACTGAGCCTAGCACTGTAAATGGTTCTCCAGGATTGGCACCTCGGCGATCGACAGCGCTTTCAAAATAATTGACGTCAAAGAGATTGCGAAAATTAACACCGAGCTGAAACTGGTCGCGTCGGTAAAAGACAGTCGCATCGGTGCGCCAATAGCTGTCAAGCTCAAAAGTATTGTCATTGTCACCAAAGCGGCGATCAACAAAAAACAGGCCGAGGCCAAAACCAAGGCCTTCGAGGGTTCCCGCCTGAATTTCGTAGGTGGTGAACAAGCTGGCGGTATTTTCCGGCACGTTGCGCGGGGTGGCCCCATCGGGAAAGTCTTCGCTCTCCTCAATCTCAGCGTCGATAAAGCCATAGGAGGCGATCACATTCCACCCGGGCAGGATTTCACCCTGCACGGCCAGTTCAACCCCTCGATTGGTTTGCTGACCGATGGGGACGATAAAAGCCGAATTGTTGGGATCAGAAGCGGCAATATTTTCGAGGGTAATGTCGAAGAAGGCTAAGGTGGCGGCTAATCGGCCGTCTAATAGCTCGGCCTTAACGCCGACTTCAAACTGCTCTGCCTCTTCTGGGTCTAAAAAGTCGCCATCCACAGTGGTTTGGGCCAGGGTATTGGGCCGAAAGGATTGGCTGTAGCTGGCATATAAGTAGACGGGGTCAATGGGTTGATAGACAATCCCCACTCGGGGGCTAAACTTGCTGAAGTCTTGCTGCTCATCAGCGCCAGGGGATGAAATAAACCCTGGAATAAAAACTGGCTCCGTTTGCCGCTCTTGACTACCCACATCCAACCTACCGCCCAACAGAACCGTGAGGTTGGGTAGGAGTTGGATTTGATTTTGCAAAATCACGCCGAACTGAGTCAGATCGACGTCAGCATCGAGCAGGGTAAGTGCCAGCGGCAGTTCGGGAGCCTCGACCCGGCCCGTTTGGGGATTAAACAGATTGACCGGGGGGGCAAAGTCGGTGGTCGCAAGATTAATATTGTCGGAATACAACACATCGAAGCCAAACAGCACCGTATGCTCAATGGAGCCGGTGGTAAATTCTCCGACCACCTCTGTCAGAAGCTCAAAGCTCTCTGAGGTAGCCTCGTTGGCGTCAAAGGAACGGGCCACGTTGCCGGTGGTTTCGTCAACGCCCCCTAGAGGAAAACTGACCTCAGTCCGTCGATTCAGAAAATCCGATTCGCGGTAGCGGAAGCGATTACGCAATTGCCATTGATCGCTGAACTCATGCTCAAGCCGATAGCCGACATTTAGGGTTTCGACTTCAGCAAAATCGTTGGGCTCACCGATGACGGTGTCGAGGGGAACATCGGCGACCTCATCGCCAATGGGGGGAATGCCGCGATCAAAGGGACGGCGATCGTCCAGGTATTCCAACTCGAAAGTTAGGGTGGTGCGATCGCTAATCTCCCAGGCCACCACCGGCGCGATAAAAAAGCGCTCCATGTCGGTCTCAAAGTCGCGAAAACCGTCGCTGTATTCATAGGCGGCATTGAGACGATAAAACATGCCGCTGTCTTCAGTTAGAGGACCGGAAATATCCACTGTGGGCCGGACCAAGCCAAAACTGCCAATTTGCACCTCGGCTTCGGCAAAAAATTCGGGCAGGGGCTGCTTCGTCACTAAATTGATCACCCCACCGGGTTCAATGCTGCCGTACAAGATCGAGGCCGGGCCGCTGAGCACCTCCACCCGCTCCACGTTGGCGATTTCCTCAAATCCGGCGGTGGCTTCATCCGTATTGGCAGTGCGAAAGCCATCCCGCAAAATAGTCGCTGCGCTAAAGCCGCGAATCACAAATTCCTCACTGGTGCCTCCAAAGGTATTGCCTTCCACGGCGTTGGGCACATTGCGGAGGGCCTCTCGCAGGCGAATCACCTGCTGATCTTCGAGCACCTGCTGTGGAATCACTTGAATCGTCTGGGGAATTTCAAAAATTGAGGTGTTGGTACGGGTGCCGGTGGCCGTCTCTGGAGCTAGATAACCGGATTCGGCGGCTGACTCCCCCGTGACTAAAATCCGAATTCCGTCCTCAGCGGCAGGTGGCGTTGCGGTCGCCGGACCGTCATCCGCATCTGGAACAGTTTCATCGGTCGGGTCAGTCGGAGCCTGCGGGGGTTCCGCAGCGTCTGCCGGCGTTTCCTCATCGGTGGGGTCGGGTTGGGCGGCGGGTGGCTGCTCAGCGACGGCTCCGGCGATCGCCGCGCTCACGATCAGCACTCCGTCCGCCTCAGCCAAATTAACTGTAGGAGCCTGTTCTCGCCCGACGATGATAATGCGCACGCTGTTCTCATCCAGCGGACTCACTTGAATCGAGGCCACTCCTGCGGCGGGGTCAGCTTGAACGATGCGATCGCCCGTGGGCAAGCTCAGTTGAGTGTTAATCAGGTCAATAACGACGGTTTCGCCATAGCTGCTGATAAAAGATTGAGGCGGGGCGTCATCGGTGGTCACTAATCGCACCTCTAAAGTGCCGTTCACAGCATTGATTTGCACCTGATCGATTTGCGTTACCTGAGCAACCGCGGGCTGCACAATCCCCACCGCGATCGCGGTCGCTAGGCCCGTCATCACTTGCCATCGATACGCCATATCTTCCTCACTCCAAATGACTGCGTTGATGCTCGCAGGCCCCCTCACAGTCCCTCACTTGACCCGAGGCGTCATCAAATTACTTGACAACCCTTCTCAGTAAGCAGCTTATGGACTGAGGTAGCAACATTCCAGAGATTTTGAACCCTAAGCGCACTTTCTTTTGAACCGTGGACGCACTTTTCAAGCGAGCTTCTTAAACGTTGGCGAGCTGCTGTTGCTGATAGTGCTTAGGGTTAACCCCAAATTTTTTGCGAAAGGCGACGGCAAAGTTGCTCCGACTTCTATAGCCAACGATTTGAATAACGTCTTCAACCTTGATGTCGGAATGGCTAAGAATACTCTGCGCCTGCTTGAGGCGGTAGTCTTGCAGATACTCAAACGGCGTCATGTGAAACACCTGCTGAAAAATCTCGTTCAATTTGCGCCGATTCAGATTCACTTGTCGCGCTAATTCATCCACTGACGGTGGATTTTGCAAGTTGCCTAGCAAGAGTTCCTTAGCCTGATAAATTCGTCGCAGCTCATCGGATTGTAAAGTCCCTGGCTCCGTTAATTGAGGGGCAAAACTTACTAGTTGCTCGACGATTTGTTGCGATCGCAGCGTCATCAACTCTAAAGCTTTTCCCTCTAAATAAAGATATCGATGGCATCCCTCAAAGGGGCAGTTAAGAATCTGCTGTAGAACCAAATGCATCTGAGGCGTTACGACTCCCTCGTTAACGAGGAAATAAAATTTTTCCATGGTCGGACTGATCGAGGGAGTGGTGAATCCATAAATGGCATCAAAGCATTCCTCCGCAGACTGCCGAAGCGCGATCGGTAATTTTTCGAGCAGGCCATCTAAAAAGATTTTGAGAATTGGCAACTCTAAGAGCAGCTCTACTTTGAGAATTCGCTGCCCCCCTGGATATTGAAAAACAGAATTAGAAACTTCTCG
>JBCCNE010000316.1:0-5994 GCA_039026015.1 Cyanobacteria bacterium P01_C01_bin.70
AGGGACTCAAAATCGTCGCGACTATTCCAACGAGCGAGTAGCGCAATCGTAGATTCGTCGATGCTGGGACACATCGCGGCCCACTGCAAGCCAGGAATCATTTCCAATACGCCCGGCATCATTTGGCTAATCACCGTTGCCAATTCAGCCTGCTCTTTATCTGGCTTCATCTTGAATTGACTAAACATCACCACATCCCCCTGCCGGAACTTTGGCGATTTTGCTCGGGTCTCAGTATGCTGCACCTGGCAGGCAAAAGATTGGGCTGACTGACCTGCTGGAATACTCAAGATGTGCTCTTTTGCGTAGGCTTCAAAACTGGTTAAATCTTTGCCATTCCATTGCGATAAAGCGACGATTTGATTACCCTCTTGAGCTTTAAGAATGGCCGAATCCTGAAAGCCAGGAACGCTAGAGAAGGTAGATGCTTCGGCTTTGGATACCGCCGACAAAATTTCAGATTGGGTTGCCGAAGTTGTGGGATAAACGGTCACGACATTGACAAGATCCGGTGTCTTCTCTAAGGAAACAGCAGCCTGAGCCGTCTGTGGCAAACCGATAAGCACACCGGCAAACAGAATGAGAGCTGTAACCGTCACCAACCGATGAATCACAGAATTTTGCATGGTCGCTTAACCTCTCAAAATGCAGCTAGATCCGAACATTCTAAACTTTAATTGAGTATGCGAATCTAGCTTGATGGCGTCAGCATAATCAGAATTGCTTTCTCTGTCGCACCCATTCTTGCGATGCAGAAATACATTTTTGTCTTTTATTGCACCTGCTGCCGATAAATTTTGGGCGATACTCCCACAAATTTGCGAAAGTGACGGGCTAGGTGACTGGGGTTGGCAAACCCGCAGTCCATGGCAATCTCGGCAATGCTCAGGTCTGAATTTTGCAGCAAGCGTCTAGCTTTTTCGATCCGCTGCTGCAATACATATTGATAAGGCGTCACGCCCATCGATTGTCGAAACAGCCGACTAAAGTAGTACACGCTAAGTCCGAGTTCGGTTGCCATAGTTTCTAATCTGAGGGGTTGATCAAGCGAAGTGTGGATGAAATCTAAGGCACGGCGTAGGCGCTCTCGTGAAAGCCCGCTGGTGTAGTGCGGCAGTTGAGCTGATGTGGTGCAATAGTGACGCAATAGATGAATGGCTAAACAATTAGCCAGCGAATCACTATAGAGTTGGCCGCCAAGACCTCCAGTCTGCATCTCATGACGAAAAGCGTGGGCAAACTGCTCAATCTGAGGATCGGGCTTGAGCAGAATCGGGCGCAATTCAAGCCGATTGGTATTGAGGCACTCAGTCTGAGTGGCCACACGCGACAAAAAGTCAGGTGCGAGGATAAATACCATGGCTTCGTCGGTCGTTTCCCAAGTAAAAGATGCCGGACAGTTGGCAGGCTGCAAAAATAAATTGCCAGTGGGAAATGTGCCATCGTGTTCTTGCCCATCCATACGAGTAATTTGACGGGAACCGTGACTGATCTGAAGGGACAGTACATGGTGGGACATAAAACAACATCCGATTTCATCGGGCGGTTGTCGATCATGCAGCACAATCAATTTACCTGAATGGACTGACTGCTGCGACAAGTGCCACTCGTCCTTAAAGGCATCCAGGGGATGGTTGGCAACGTTATCCGATGGGAAGGAATATGGCGTCATGAGTCTTCAACCCTGTCTGGCTACATATCTATCAATACAGGGAACCCCCAAGTCTTTCTGCATCTCATCACAGACAGCCATTACAAACCTGGAAAAACTCAGGCAACCCCAATGCTCTGTCAAATTAAACTCGTCAGCTAAGCTAGCACTTGCGTATCCTAAAAAGCCCTTAAATCTTTTAGGTTTCACTGCGTTCTATCCACCTACACTTATCCGGATATCCGGCTGCTGCTTGAGAAATTGCGTTAGATGCACTTCGTGTAAAGGTCAGTTTCCCCAAAGGACGACTATCCAGGTTAATTGTCTGCCGGGATGCTTTCATCAAGGCCAAAGGCAACTCTAAAAACAATCGGATCGTAATATTCGCGAAACAACTGAATCTGGCCGTCTACAACGTGAAAGAGCCCACCATAGCGTTGTTCATAAAGTCGCCCGGTGGGGAGGATCTCGACCACACCGCGCCACTCAGCAAACACCCTAGTGGGATCGGCCATCGGATAAAACACCAAAAAGCTTGGATCTCTTTGCTCAGTTTTGGTACAAAATTGCTCAAGACTCGTTCGAGTTCAAAACTTGCTTTCAGGCGTTAGCTACATTTGCGCCAACCCCGGCACCGGCACTGCGCACGGTCTTATCGCGGTAGTAGCCCGATGGCTTATCGCCAACCGTCGCTCCGCCGCTGAGCATGCCCTGCAGCTCCGGTCCAAAAAAGCTGTACGGAAAGGGCTTAGGCATGGCACTGGCGGCATCCAGGCGCGATCGCAAATCAGCGGGAATCGCAAAATCCAGTGCGGCGAGGTTGTCCTGAAGCTGGTGCAGCTTGGTTGCACCGATAAGAACGCTGGCAACCCCTGGCTGCGTGGCCACCCAGTTCAACGCCACTTGAGCCATTGATCGGTCTAATTCCCTCGCTACTTTTTCGAGTTCGGCCACAATGCCCCAGTTGCGATCGGTGAACTTCTCAAAGGCGGGGTTGCCAGAGCCAGCTGTGGTAATGAGTCTCCCTTCCCCTTCTGGAAGCTGACCAGCACTCGGCTTGTACTTCCCAGAAAGCAGACCAGACGCCAGGGGGCTCCAGACGGTGATGCCCATCCCGTGGGCTGCCCCCAGATCCACGAACTCGTTTTCAATGGAGCGCTCAATCAGTGAATACTCCATTTGTATCGACGTAATCGGCTCATAGCCCCTAAAGCGCGCAGTCACCTGTGCCTCGGCAGCATACCAAGCGGGCACATCCGAAAGCCCCACATAACGAACTTTGCCCGAAGATACGAGATCGTCGAAGGTTCGCATCACTTCTTCAGCTGGCGTCAGGCCGTCCCAAGTGTGAAGAATATAAAGGTCAATGTAATCGGTTCCCAGACGCTGCAGCGACCCTTCCACAGCCCGCATTATGTTTTTGCGGCTGTTGCCGCCTGCATTCGGATTGCCAGGTTCGGCGTTGTAACTGAATTTGGTCGCAATGATGGCCTTGTCGCGTGCCCCCGCGTCTTTAATGAATTTACCCAGCATCGCTTCAGAGCGGCCATTGGTATACATGTCGGCACTGTCGAAGAAATTTCCACCTGCTTCTAAATAGGCATCGAAGATCTGGCGCGAGACGCTATCGTCAGCGCCCCAGCCCCAATCGTCGCCAAAGGTCATCGTGCCAAGGGCCAGTTGCGATACGCGCAGGCCACTGTTCCCCAGGATGTAGTAGTCCATCAGCTTATTCTTCTCTTAGCAAATATCGAAAATTGGCCAAGTTGCCCAGGGGCTGTCATCATTTAACGCTCGAATCCTGATGCTAAAAGCACTTCAGCCCCTAGCGAGTTTTGCAGAGCGGGCGCGGTAATGCCTATGCAGCAAGCATTCTAGATTTAATTGATGACGCGCCCTAGGAGAGGGCGATCGCCTTCAGACAGGTGACTCTCTTGCCGACGACCTGGACGGCCCTGGCTTTGCATCAAATGGTGAACCGAGACCTGCACCAGGAGGGAAAATCAGTTCCATCACAGCCCCAAACCTAAAGCCTCTCATATTGCCCTCAAGCATTTCTGGAGAATTGCTTTAGATAAGTTTGGCCCCATGTTTACTTAGGCTCCACAAACCCGTAAAAGCCGCCTGCCTGTTCTCGAATCATAGGCCGGATTTGAGCTTAATATTTCCCTTGGCATAAACTGAGCAATAATCGTATCTTGCTGTGTTCCTCATGAAGCCTTATCGCTATGAGCAGGATTTTGGTAATGTGACAGTCGTTTATGGACGGCAGCCCTCAACCCGGGAGCGATCAGAACCCTCCATTGCAAAACCCCACAGTATTGATATTGGGTTTATCGGCCATGAGAGAACACTGGTTCGGCAGCCCGGTGGTCCCGTGTATGCTCGGAAGATCCCTGCAGGAACCGGCGGCATGCATGGATTTGAGCCGCTAGAGTTCGTTTATGTGGAGGGGCCATCCGAATATCTGGAGCTGTTACCCTCGCTATCGGTGAGGACAGCCGCTGCGGCTGAGTTCAATTCCTCTGCGGCTATCAGTTTTGACGAAATCCAAGACGTTGACGACCTGGTGTTATGGACAGTCGCAACTCGCTTCCGTGCCCATGCCATGGGGGGATGGCCACTCGAACCATTGGCAGCCGATGTCTTAATCCGATGTGTAGTGAGTCATCTGGTTTGTACTCGACTAGGTGGGCAACCACCGCGCATCAATGACGCTCGACTATCTTCCTCTGTGCTGAATCAGCTAAGAGACTATATCGAAGCCAATATTCAAACCAACATAACGCTGCAGAACCTAGCCACTTTGGCCCATTGCAGTCCTTATCACTTTATCCGGATGTTTACGAGAACAACCGGCATCAATCCCCATGAATTTGTCCAATCGATAAGGATGGAGCGGGCTAAAGAAGCTTTGTTAAGTGGAGCCAAGGTGAAATCGGCGGCCCTGGCTGTTGGATATGTGCATGGACACAGCTTTCGAAAAGCATTTCACCGTTACTTTGGCACCTTACCCTCGTTACTTCTTAAGGCTATTCAGTAACTATCACAGTAGTCTCTAAACGCCGCCACATCTACGCCAGATACAGGCTTTTCTGGACTTCCTCACAACAGCAATTTAGGCTTGTCGGCAATAGACATATATGCCTATTGCCGACAAGCCTGGGCCTTATATTTCAATGATGGCTTTCCCAAATCATTGCCCAATTATCCGGAAGGGCGCGCGCAGCAGCAGTCCCCAGAGGCCAAGCCACCTGAACTTTGCCAATCCGCCCGCGATCGCCCATCCGCTCCGGTGCAGCCTCAGCTCCCATCGGCTCAATCTCAGCATTGATATCCGATATTCTCAAAACTCTGAAATATCGCTTTAGCCATCTGGCTTACCGTCTTAGTCCTAGCGGAACTGGCGACGGCGATAGAAACCTGAAATTTTTTTCAGCTTAGATTCAGGCAGCGTGAGAGGCAGCTTGCGATGCTGAAATCATCCTCACTCACGGCCTTCAACTCATGTTGATTTCCTCTCCTTCTCTAAACACGATGAACGCGCCTTCCAGAGTCGTTATCGTGGGTGCTGGTTTTGGCGGCATGCAAGCAGCTCAGTCCCTGGCAAATAGCGGGGCCGAGGTGCTGCTGATCGATCGCCACAACTACAACACCTTTATTCCCTTGCTATATCAGGTGGCGGCGGCACAAATTGAACCCGAAAGTATTGCCTATCCGCTGCGGACGCTGCTGCGTCGGGCTCCTCGCACCCGCTTTTTGCAGGCGGAAGTGCAGCACATTGATTTTGACCATCAGCTCGTTGAAACTGAAGACGCCATTATTTCGTATGACTATTTGGTGCTGGCAACGGGTAGTCAGACCCAGTATTTGAGCGTGCCGGGTGCTGCCGACTATGCCTTTCCGCTGCGCTCGCTGGATCAGGCGATCGCCCTACGAAACCATATCCTGAATCGGTTTGAGCAGGCTGAGCGCGAACTCGATCCGGGGCGGCGGCAGCAGCTCCTCACGTTCGTGATTGTGGGTGGTGGCCCAACCGGGGTAGAGATGGCCGGTACCCTAGTAGAGCTGCAGCGATCGCTGCGGCGGGACTATCCCGGTATAGACTGGCGTGAAATGCGAATTGTGCTGGTGCAGTCTGGCGATAACCTGTTGGTAAACCTACCGCCACGCCTAGGACACTACACGACTGACAAGCTGCGGCGGCTCGGCGTCAAAGTGCATTTTCATACGCGGGTGAGTCGGCTGACGGAGCAGGTAGTCGAATTTGCGGACGGCTCAACGCTGCCCGCTGGCACTGTGGTGTGGGCGGCGGGGCTGGAAGCCGCCCTGCCGGCAGCCAC
>JBCCNE010000317.1:0-5992 GCA_039026015.1 Cyanobacteria bacterium P01_C01_bin.70
CGCGATCGCCGCTTGCCGGGGCTCGACCAAAAATTCACCGTGGTGTGGGTCATGGTCTTTGTTCGCGCCATCGGGGTCTGGGAAATGCTGCGACTGAAGTCCGGCGCGGCATCTAGTCGAGCTTAGTGGATAAGCGGACAGGTTGGGTCGATGATTTTGGATTTTAGATTTTAGATTTGAGAGTCTGGTTCTGCTTCGCACAGACAAATCTCGATTTTTTTCGTTCTCTGTACTCTGAATTCTGCGCTCCAAATTCTGAATTCTAAAGAGTCATCAGTTAAAACACAGTGAAAATCGCTCAAAAAGCAGTTGTTTTCTTAAAGAATGCAGGCAATTCCGTTGATTTACGGTTAGTAGAAATCCTGGCAATAGGGAAAACTGAACCGAAGGTTATCAAAGGTTGCCGGCACGATGGGTGTATTTGCGGCTTTCATTCCCCACGGCCACTGTTATCTGTGGCAAACGCCGCTGGTTGGCCTACACGCCATTTCGGATGGGCTGACTGCGCTCGCCTACTTTTCCATTCCGCCAGCGCTGATTTACTTTGTGCGCCGCCGCCCAGATTTGCCGTTTGCCAAGCTTTTTTGGCTATTTAGCGCCTTTATTGTGTCCTGTGGCATCACCCATCTGTTAGAGGTTTGGACGCTCTGGCATCCGACATACTGGCTGTCGGGCATGTCCAAAGCCTTTACCGCCTGGATCTCGCTGACCACCGCCCTCTATTTGCTGCCTTTGCTGCCGCAAATGCTGGCGCTGCCCAGCCTGTCAGAAACGCGATCGCTCAGTCAGAGCCTTTGGCAAGAGGTGTTAACCCAGCAGCAGGTCGAAATCTTTCTGCGACGTTATGAACGCATTTTTGCCACGGTCGAGGATGGCATCGTTTTAGTGGATGCTCAGGGTATCTGCCAGTTAGCCAACAAGACCTACCTAGAGTGGCATCACAAAAGACCATATGAGGTAATCGATCAGCCGTTAAAGCAAGTGCTGGGTTCGGAGCTTTATAGTCGCAAGATTCAGCCGCACTTAGACAACTGCCTGACCGGTAAAACCGAACAGTCGGCCCTTTGGGTAGAGTATCCCGGCGTGGGCCCACAATTTATGAGCGTGAGCTTTGTCCCCTATAAGGAAGCGGATGGGAGTATTTCGGGAGCAATCATTGCGCTCCGCAATTTGACCCAGCTTAAAGAGACCGAAACGGCGCTTTTTAACAGCGAGGCCACCCAGCGAGCCATTCTAGAGTCGCTGCCCGATTTGTTGATTCACCTCAACCGCGAAGGGATACAGCTTAATCTCGTCCATGACGGGGAGTTTGCGCTAATGGATCCTGAAAAGACTCAGATACCCGCCTCAGTCCATGAGGTGATGCCGCAGGCATTAGCCGACTTGCGGATGCACTATGTTCATCAGGCGTTGCTCCACGACCAACGGCAAACCTATGAACACGACATTGTTGTTGATGGTGAGCTGCGTCATGAAGAGACTCGCGTGGTCAAGCTCAATGACCAAGAAGCGCTGCTGCTAGTGCGCGACATTACCGATCGCAAACGTCGCGAAAGTCAACTCCGTCGGTATGAACGCATTGTCGCCGCTAGCCTTGATGGTATGGCACTGATTGACTGCGAATATCGATATCAAATCGTTAACGACACTTATTTGCATTACTTTGGGCGATCACGAGATGAAGTCATCGGCCAACCGGCGAGTTCAGTGTTAGGTGCCCAGACCTTTGCCCGGAAATTTAGACCTGGACTCGATGCCTGTTTAGGTGGCGAAACGATTCAGTATGAGACGTGGATAGACTTTGTGACGGTTGGAAAACAGTTGGTCCGGGTAGCTTTCTCGCCCTATCGTGAAGCCGACCGCACCATCACCGGGTGTATTGTCATTATCAATAATTTGACTAATCTCAAACGGATTGAACAGGCCTTACAAGAAAGCGAACTCCGCTTTCGCGGCATTTTTGAGCAGATGTATCAATTTGTGGGTCTGCTGACTCCCGATGGCAAGCTAGTTGAAGCCAATCGCGCCGCACTAGAATTTGGCGGCGCGAAAATCGCGGACATTCGTGGTCGTCCGCTTTGGGAGCTAAGCTTGTGGAAGTTTTCTTCCGCAACCCAAGAACAGCTACGGGAAGCGATCACCCGGGCGGCTCAGGGGGAGTTTGTACGCCATGAAATCGATGTCAGGGGGGCGCAGGGGCGAGTTATCACCCTCGATTTCTCTCTGCGTCCGGTCTTTAACGACGCTGGAGAAGTCGTTTGGATCATCCCTGAAGGTCGCGACATCACTGATCGCATCCAAGTCGAAAAAACCCTGCGTCTGCAAGCCGTGGTCACCCGCAACATGGCCGAAGGGGTTTGTTTGATACGAGTCAATAGCGGCATCATTGTTTGGGCTAATGCCAAGTTTGAACGAATGTTTGGCTATGGCCCGCGAGAACTCAACGGCCAGCACGTGTCGCTGATTAATCATCCCACCGTAGACATGACTGCCGATGAGGTGCGCAAGGCCATTCAAGCCTCAGTGTTGGCCAATCGTGAAGCCACCTACGAAGTGTTGAATATCAAAAAAGACGGCACGCCGTTTTGGTGTCAAGCGACGACGTCTGTGTTTGACCATCCCGATTATGGTCAGATCATGGTGGCGGTACAGCAGGATATTAGCGATCGCAAAGCCGCTGAAGCCCAAGTTCAAGACTCCCTTAAAGACAAAGAGCTATTGCTTAAAGAGGTCTATCACCGAGTTAAAAATAATCTTCAGGTGATTTATAGCCTGCTCAACCTACAGAGTCGCAGTCTAGCTGAGCCCCGAGCCAAAGCGGCCATCAGAGACAGTCAAAGTCGCGTGGCCGCAATGGCCCTCGTCCACGAAAAGCTTTACCAGTCGAGCGACTTGGAGTGTATTGAGCTGGCAGACTATATCAGCAGCTTGGCCAAAAGCCTGCTCGAAACATATGCCATGAGTACGAAAGATATTCAGTTGGATATCGACGTTGGCGCCTGCTGGCTAGATATTGAAAGGGCGATTCCCTGCGGTCTAATCTTGACCGAACTGATTGCTAACTCCTTTAAGTATGCATTTCCTGAGGGGCGCAAGGGCAAACTAACGATCACTTCTTTCAATTCGCCATCCCACGAGACCACTCTAACTATTCAAGATGATGGCATTGGTTTACCCGCTTCTATCGATTTTGGCTGCACTAAGTCTTTGGGACTGCACCTCGTCCAGAACCTGACTAAGCAGCTGCGAGGCACCATCGAGCGGGTGCATACGGCGGTGGGCACCGAATTCCAACTTACGTTTCCTCATCAAGTAGGATTGATTAATGGCAAGCAGTAAAATTTTGGTCGTAGAAGATGAAATCGTCATCGCTATGGACTTGCAGGCGACTCTGATGGAGCTGGGATATGATGTGCCCGAAATTGTCACCTCTGGAGAGGAGGCGATTGAAACTGCACTAGAAATGCGGCCTGATTTGGTCTTAATGGATATTAATCTCAGTCAGGCCTTAGACGGCATTGACGCAGCCCAACAGATTACCCAACAGCTGGATATTCCAGTCATCTATCTGACCGCTTATGCTGATGATGAAACGCTGCAGCGAGCGCAGCACACCAAGCCTTTTGGCTATTTGCTAAAGCCCTTTGATCTGCGAGAGCTCAAAGCCAACGTCGAGATTGCCTTTCACAAACATCAGGTCGATCGCCGCCTCAAGCAAAATCAGCAGTGGCTCTTAGGCGTCTTAAACAGCATCAGCGAGGGCGTCGCTGCAACTGATGCCGATGGCCTGATTAAGTTTCTTAATCCCGTGGCAGAGACGCTTACTGGGTGGTCGGAAGCAGAGGCCATTGGCAAGACTCCAGAAGAGGTCTTGCGCCTAATCGATGAGCTCACCCAAGACCTGATCGAAAACCCCGTGGTGCAGGCGTTGAGGCAGTGTACCGAAGTGAAATCGACTAGCGATGTGTTGCTGACGAGCAAAACGGGCGAAGCGATTCCAGTGATGCCGAGTGCGGCTCCAATTCAAAGCTCGGGTAGCGCCCCCGACGGGGCGGTAATGGTTTTTCGCGATATGAGTGAGCAGCGCTATATGCAGCAGCTGCTGGAATATAACGCGATGCATGATCACCTAACCAAGCTGCCTAACCGGGCGCTGCTGTACGATCGCCTGCAGCATGCCGTACAGCGATCTAAGCGCAACCCGGAGTTTGGCTTTGCCGTGATGCTGCTGGATCTCGATCGCTTCAAGATCATCAACGATACGTTTGGTCATCTAGTGGGCGATCAGCTGCTAATTGCGATCGCTCCGCGATTAGTCAATCAGCTGCGCTCCGTCGACACTATCGCTCGCCTGGGGGGAGATGAGTTCGCCATTCTGATGGAAAATGTTACCGATCCGGCGATCGCCTCCCGCGCCGCCCGTCGGATTATTCACGCGGTGAGTCAGCCTATTCTGATTGATGACCAAGAGCTGCTGGTCAGTGCCAGCTTGGGCATCGTCTTAAGCTCCATTCCCTACGACAATACGACTGACCTGCTGCGCGACGCCGACATTGCCATGTACCGCGCTAAAGCTAAGGGAGGCAACGGCTTTGAGCTATTTGACAGCACCATGCACGAGCAGGCCAAACAGCTGATGCAGCTTGAGCACGGCCTCCGTCAAGCGATTCTACAAAATGAGTTCCGGGTACATTATCAGCCCATTGTTGAGTTGGCCACTCGTCGCCTCGATTCCCTGGAGGCACTGGTGCGATGGCAAAAATCCGGCAGCGGCATGGTGCCCCCTGATCAGTTCATCCCCTTAGCTGAAGAGGTGGGACTGGTCGCGGCGATCGATCAGTGGGTGATGCGCGAGTCTTGCCGCCAGTTACAAACTTGGCAACTGCATAACGGTAAAGCCTCTCCGAAGCTCAGCGTCAACGTCAACGTCTCTAGCAAACAGATTTGCCAAGAAAGCTTTTTGTCCAACTTTGAACAGGTGATTGAAAACGTTGAAGATTGGCATCAGCACGTCAAACTTGAAGTCACCGAAAGCGTATTTATGCAGAATATCGACCAGGCATCGGCGGTATTTAAGCAGCTCAAGTCACTAGGCGTGCAGATCTGTCTGGATGACTTCGGTACGGGATATTCCTCTCTGAGTTATTTGCATCGATTGCCGATTGATATTGTCAAGATTGATCGATCTTTTATTCAGGGAATGCATCGCGACCCAGAGAAGCTAGAGATCGTTCGCGCTATCACTGGCCTCTGCCGCACGCTCGATAAAACCGTTGTCGCCGAAGGCATCGAAACCTCCGAACAATATGGCATGCTGCTAGATCTGGGATGTGAATACGGTCAGGGCTACTTATTCTCGCGTCCAGTTGCCGAAGAGTCCATTCAACAGTGGCTCAGTTCTGCTCCCCCTAAAGGCGTTATTTTGTAAGCCTGAAATTTTGGGTAGCATTTCATTGAACTAGGGGCTGTCATCATTTAAAGCTCGAATCCTTATGCTGAAAGCGCTTCAGCCCTTAGCGGGTTTTACAGAGCGGGCGCGGTAATGCCTACGCAGCAAGCATTCTGAATTTAATCACAGTTTTTAGAACTATCCCATAAGAGAGGCTGGTTAGTTGATTTGTAACGGTTTCCAATGACTCAGCTCTTGCATTTCTTATGCCAAACTCACATTTATTAAAACAGACAAAGTTATGTGTGCAGGTTGGAAGTGAAGTCTAATTTCAGCTCAGATTTTTGGCCAGAGCCCAATAGCGCCTCTTTTAAAATTGCTTTGTCCGATGACTCAAATACAGTTTAGGCTTTAAGGCATCGGTTAATCGTTGCTGTTAGCTCTGAATATAAAATATCGATCGCCTTAGGCATGAATTCACTCGCGGTTCACTTTTCCCATGCTTATCACAGGAACTTAAAAAGACCTCAGAGTTTTCAACCGCTGCCCAAAATACTTAACCCTCAGCATGAATCGCCAGCAAAAAATTCTTAAGCACATTAA
>JBCCNE010000318.1:0-5972 GCA_039026015.1 Cyanobacteria bacterium P01_C01_bin.70
CCACCCTCTGTGATGGTTGTGATGATATCGAGGTGCCTCGTTGTGTGAAGGTGTGCGACGTTGGTTCCCTGGCTCCTTTGCAGCCCAAAAAAGGGCGGCTGAAAAGTACCTTACTACCGGCGGCGATTCCCGACATCTTTTTAAATGGCAAAAGCACCCCCTTTGCCTCCTCGATGGTGATGTGGGAAACCGGCAATCTGCTGGCTCAGCGTCACACGCTACCTTGGCAGGCCGATGATGAAGGCTCTGCCACCTATCGTCGGGCGGTGCACCGAGGGCGAGGCGAAATGCAGTTTCGGTTGGCTGCCAGTCCTGAAGGGCCAATAGCGGAGCCGATGACGATGGATGAAGCGGCGATCGCCCTGGCTAACTTTGATATTCGGGCGGCCTGTGTGCACCTCATCTTTGCCGCCTACGCGGTTACCTGCGATCGCCCCTGGGAAGACACCTTTGTGCTCAATGATCAGCACATTGAACAGTATTTAGGCTTAGACAAACGCAAAGACTTGACCAAGCTTGACAAACTAACTCTGATCAAAAATTTGGTCTATCAGTGTTGCCTGGTGTTGGTGACCATTGACTGGCCACGCCAAGGTAAAGTTCAGCCTTTCACCGTGGAAGAGCAGTTCGTCTGGCATCTGCACGACACCCAATATTATTTTGAAGAAGATGCCCAAGGATGCCGCCATTTAATCGGTCTGAGCTTTACTCTGCAGGCGGGCCTGTGGGCTAAATCCTTCCTCAACAAACAAGATTACCGCCGCCAAAATGCCTTCTATCAATATGGCTCACTGCCCCAGTCCCTTTTGATCGAAGTCATGAGTAACTGGCAGCAGCATGAAGGCGCGATTCGGTTACTGTTGTGGCTGTTATTCAAACTCCGTCTGGGAGGCGATCACCGCATGACGGTGCGCATGCTGTTGCGCATTGCCTACGGTGAAGAGCGGCTCAACGAAGCCATGACTGTCCGTGGTGTTCATAAACGCCTGCTCAAAACCTTCGAAGGCGATTTAGAAACCCTCTACTATTACGGACTTAGACCCCTATTCGATCCAGAAACCTATCCCACCGAGATCCAACCCCTTTGGGCAAGAGTGGCCGCAATTCCGGAAGATGCCGATGACGCTCTAGAGTTTTGGGCCGATGATGCCAATCAAGCCATGAGTCTGACGGATACGGCCCCTCGGGATAAGTGGCAACGTCTACTTAATGCTCGACTCCTTGGCTTTGACACGCCTGAGGAATGGCAGCAGGTACCCAAACGGCAGACCAGCCGCCGTCGTCGCCAAGCTCAAGCATCAATAAAGTCGCAACTAAAACAGTTTTCTGGTGAAGCCATCAAAGTTGCCAGAAAGCAGCAGCAACTGACTCAGCGAGCCCTAGCAGAGCGGCTAGGCAAGAGCCAAAGCTGGATTCGCGACATCGAAAAAGGTCGATTTAGTATTAATGCTGAAGATCAAGCGCTATTACAACAAGTACTTAATCTTTAAGACAGCTTGATTTTGTCCTAATGGGATTATTCAATAACACCCCACAATTTAGATGCCATTACAGAGCGCGCGCTCACGCTCTTCAACCTCGCTATTTGTCCGCAAATAATCCGCTATCCAAGTGCAGGCGTATTCCACTCGTTTAATGCCAATATCTTCTCCAGGTTCCATAGGGTGAGCATGCCATTTTCAGTGGCAGTGACGAGTTCACCTGTAGCGCTAAATTTCATACTCTTGAAACCCGTAGAGAGTCTTGATGAGTTTACCTTACTAGCAGTCGCAATTAATTCTCTATCCGGACTGTAAGTGACGCCTAAAATGTGTCCTTCATGCCCTGACAGATGATTGTACTCACTCATCCAATGACAATTTGGTTAAGCGCCCGATCCGCTGCGGCTGCTAGCTAAATATCAGAGGTAAGCCACTGGTTTTACCCGTGTGTCTCGAAGAGCTTTGAGCGTTCCACGAGTTTGGTCACGGTGCTGTGAATAAGCAGGAGCATACCTTTGTTGGATTTCACTGAACAGATGTTGGATTTGCTGGCGTTCTTAGTGCTATATGTTTGAATAAATAGCCTTTGTAAGGACTAAGCTCACTACCATATCTTGCATAGAGGGTTGCTACTTTAGCAGTCTTTTATAGGGTAAATTGCATGGACTAAATGGATGTCGAGACTCAGTTTTAACAATTTTCGCTCTATTTTCTTAACAAGCAAATTCGTAATAATGCAAGAACTTTCCTCTTCATAGAGCAGAGTGCAGCTCAATCTTGCAAGACTCATGACGAGAATCTGCCATTGAGATAAGCACAGCGCTGCCATAGCACCGATTGCACATTGTCTTCATGCCACTGAGCCCTTGAGATTTTGAGCCGTCGTCCGATCTGCTTGACGGTTGACTCAATCTCGCCCGAACCGATTGAAATGCCTTCCGCCTGGTAATAGCTGTAGTTGACGATGCGGTGTCGGTGTTTGGCAAGAAAACATTTCAGCCCTTAGCTTGTTTTACGGAGCGGGCACGAGTGTGTTTACACTGCAAGACTCTGGATGTAATTGATGCGGCCACCCCAACCCCCATTTACCCTTATACCCTTCATACCGGCTAGTCTAGCGATCGCCGTCCTTCTAGCGCCCTAGCCAAAGTCACCTCATCGGCATATTCCAAATCGCCCCCCATCGGCAGGCCAAAGGCGATACGAGTCACTTTGGTGAAAGGCTTAAGCAACTGACCCACATACAGCGTTGTAGTGTCACCTTCAATGCTGGGGCTGATGGCAATAATCGCTTCTTGAATATTTTCCTGATTAACCCGATGTATAAGCGGGCCAATATTTAACTGCTCTGGACCAATGCCTTCCATCGGCGAAATCAAACCACCGAGAACATGATAACGACCGCGATATTCTCGCGTCTTTTCTAGGGCAATGACATCTCGCGAGTCTGCTACCACACAGAGCGTTTGCAAATCGCGACTGTTGGATTTGCAAATGTCGCATACGGGCTCTGAAGACAGGTGAAAGCACACCGAACAGTAGCCCATCTGAGCTTTGGCATCTATGAGTGCTTGGGCCAGAGCTTGGACCTCGGCATCCGGTCTTTTGAGCAGATGCAGCGCTAACCGCTGGGCAGTTTTGGGGCCAACTCCCGGCAGCTTTTGCAGTTCTTCGATGAGGCGAGCAAGGGGACGGGCGTAAATGGTCGGAGTCCTCCTAAAAAAGTGGATGCGAAGGTCGATTCTAGTCTGAACAATAGGCAAATTTAGACCTGAGGATAGCTTGCCGCCTATCGCTTAACCAAAATAGTTTAGATCGACAAAGCTCCGTCGTAGCATCCCTTTAGTTCCGAACTCTGCATTCCGGATTCTGTACTGTAACGAATGCAACATATCGCAGCCCTCCGCATTCTGCCCTCCCAACTCTGTGGTCCAAAAGTCCAGAGACAAGGTATGGTTATGGTCAGAACTGCGTCACAACAGGAGTTTACGGAGATGGGCGATCGCACTTGGCTCAGCAAAATTGGTTCACTACTGCTAGGTGCCGCACTGGTCACAACAATCACTTCATCGCGATCGCTGCAGGCGCAAACCGGCAGCTCTCCTCCCCAGTTGCAGCAGTTGATTCACAGCTTTGATGTGCAGCAGCCCGACGCCACCGCCTATGCGCTTTGGAATGCCGGCCAAGACAGCCGCCACGAAGTCTGGTTTCGCATTATAGCGGGAGAAGCAGACTATCAGCAGCGACTGCGAGTTTATAAAGAGCAAGCGCCACCGCGCTCTCCTGACAGTTTGCCGCCCCTATCGACCATTGTTTATGAAGTGGAAAACAATGCCCCCTCTCAATGGTTTTTCTTAGGTTCTGAAAGGGGCTTCTTCACCTACTACTTTGAAGGCGATAACCGGATTGTGGAAGACATCGACTTCGACAACGCCCATGCGGTGCGAGTGCGAAAATCGATTCACACCAACGGCGATCGCTACGAAATCAGCTTTGAAGACATTACCCTACTCGATGACTACGACGATCTCGAAATCGAAGTCATCCTTATCCGCCGCTGATTGAACACCAAGGTTGGAACATTCTCTAGTCTTGACCAAATCCTGATTTATCCATACCGCTGCCGCTAGCCTAATAAGTCGAAGCCAAATTCTGATGCCTCTAAATGCTTGCGCAACCACTCAAATCTTTATCCCAGGCTCCGTTTGATTGATGGCTGCGACTTGGCCAGCCGTTAACCAAACTCATGTGGACATTATTGACAACAACTTCGTGGGATTGATAGCAAGTCAGGATACCTGAATTCCCCTCAACTGACCAAGGAGCGCTTGATCCACGGCCGATTCAACCCTTGGCAAGCTCTCTTTTCTTGATCGCAGCAGAATGGCGAGTGTCACCGGCAGCTCAGCGGCGTAGCCGTGAAGCAGTTCGGCTGCAGGCGCTTGTTAGGTGCCTGGTACGATGGTGGTGCTTCTCTTACTTAACTCTTTCTCGAATTAACCTTATCAATTCTTCCTGCTGACCATTGGTCGTTACAGGCAGTCTTTCAAAGTCGGGTGGATGCAACTTAATATCCGCAAGAATCTGATCGCTATCCTCGTGAAAATGCAGAAAAGCCTTTGATTTATAGTAGTAAATTCCAGGTTTTTTTTCCTTCAACTCACTAAAGTTTCTAATGCGATTTAGCAGTGGTTCGATCTTAATTATGGTCTCTGATGTGGCTCTCCTTGACTTAGTGTGGAATAAGGCTAGATGAACGTCCGCGACTCCTGATTCTGCGTTCCACCACGGCTTAATTTCACACGAACCCAGGGAGAGCCTCTGATGTTGCATGTTTCATAAGTTCCATACCGCCTAACATGTCGCTCACGCCTTGGGCAAGGGTAGGCCATGCTGCCTAAGAAAACTCAACTTGTCCCAATACCCGCGCTGAAGCTGGATCTTGCCTGCTCGAATGTGAAAGAACCCGCAGCCTCGCAAACCTAGGGGGTCGCGCCACTCTAGCACCGCCCATTCGCCATCTTCGAAGAGGTTTTCAACGATACAGACCATCTCCGCGGCGGCGAACTCCCGCTCAAACATCTCGCGGATTGCCTCGCGCCCGCAGACCTCGCCTTCCGGCACCTGATGGTTCACAGCATCCTCAGCGTAAAACGCCGCGACAGCATCGGCGTTAGTCAGGTTGAAGGCGTTGACCCACGCTTGAACGATACTCTTTGGGGACTGTGACGACATGGAGATGGTTCTGTCCTAAAGTTCCTGGCTAGCGGCTAAATTTTTCTTAGAAGGACTATCAACAGTTTCCATCAGTCTGCTGTACTAGGGTTGTTATGCGGACGGTAACTGGTCTCTTGGATCAGATTTAATGTCAGCAACTTTAGCCAACACAGATTCGTACTTTGACGGATTCCCCTGACTTGCGCGTTCTTGTAGATATCCTTCGGTGGTTAATGCTGAAATCTTCTCGGCAACTGCAAGAGCAATGAACTGGTCCAGTGAAACCCCATCCTGCTTGGCAAGTATTTGTAATCTTTTATACAGTGAATCAGGTGGTTGAATACTTAAGTTACTCATGGCAATGCTCCGATAGATCTCAAGAAGACTGCTGGGGTAACAGCACTGACTCCAAACCGCTCAATGCCCGTAAATTCGCGAATGTTGTATGTCACTACGCTATCACACCCAGCTTTGACTGCCAGCTCCAAAACCATGTCATCCTTTGGATCTCGTAAATAAGGCCGCCAGAGGAAGAAAATTTGATGATGGGTGGATACTGCACAGTGGAAGTTAATTACGTCCTGAATATCCATAGCGTTAAGGGTAGGTTTGGAAGTTCCCGGAGCAAAACAACTTCGTACTCCAAAACCAGCGGTACAGAAAGATGGATGTTGAATCGTTCGCCATCAACCAGGCTTAACAGTCGGAAAGCACTTCCGTTTCTAGATCTCAGCCCAGCCACCAACACGTTGGTATCAATCACAATCTGTGGAA
>JBCCNE010000319.1:0-5966 GCA_039026015.1 Cyanobacteria bacterium P01_C01_bin.70
GGCGATCGCCTTTCCCCGCAGTGCTTCACGCCGCTCTGGAGTCAATAGCTGCCCTTGAAATTCCATCGTCCCAGATAACTGGGCGTTCTCTGGCAAAATCCCCAACAGAGCGTGGGCGAGCAGGCTCTTGCCGGAACCACTTGCACCCACCACCGCGACTACCTCACCGGCCTGGACGGTCAAATCAAGGTCGGTGATCACGGTTAACCGCTTGCGGCGCAGTCCTTGCTCGTATTGGGTGAAGGTAACACCGAGGTTTGAGATGGTCAGCATTGGGGCAGGTAGATGGGTAGATGGGGGCGGTGGGTGCATGAGCGGACAATGTGCTGTTTAATTAGAGCGCAAACCAAATTTAGAAAGGTAGATGCTCAACCGTATTCAGCCACTCGTCTGGATCAGAGGCTTGGGCGATGAGTGCCAAATCTTTGACGAACTGCCCAATCGTGCCGCCCAGTTGATGACCAAAAATGAGTCCATCAAAGGGCTTACCCTGACGTTGCCAGTTTTCAGCAAGCGCTTTAAAGCGAATATCTTGAGTAAACAAGATTCTTTCAAGGGTAAAAGCCCTTGCCAGGAGTTGAGCATCGGGCAATTCCTCGGAAGCATCCTCCATAGCGGTCAGCACATCAATACCTCGACGACGCAGTTGATCAGTAATTGCTTGCGGAACGTGGACATCCATATAAAACCGGATCGCCACTTACAATAATCCTTTAGCTTTCATGCGAACGCTAAATGGCGAGGGCGGTGCTTGCAGCTTTGATGCCTGAGCTCGCTCCCACTCTGCGCGAATCTCGTTGTCGATTTCGTCCTGATGATCGAAGTAGTATCCCATCGCGGCATAGGCTTCAGCCGGATGTAGATAACCATGCTGGCGGCACATCTCCTCAACCGACCAGCCATAGGCCAGATAGTCCATCACGATTTGAGCCACCCTGATCCGCGGCAGCCTGTGCAGATAAGCTGGTTGATCTAGGGCTTTGGCGATGTGAGGGTAAACAATTTGAGAGGTCATGGTCTTGGTCGCCTCGATTAACTTCAAACTAGCATGGGTAAAGGGATTAGAGATTAGGGATCAGGTTTTGCTTCCCTATTCCCTCTTCCCTGTTCCCTCATCACCCCTGACTTGTCTTCGGGTCGAGCAGCGATCGCACGTTTTCGCCCAGCCAGTCGAAGGCTTTGACGGAGAGCAGCAGCAACAGCCCTGGCATGACGCCGAGCCACCAGTAGCCCGTCGAGAGGTGGCGCATCGATTCCGCCAGAATGATGCCGATCGCGGGGATATGCGGCGACAGCCCAATGCCGATAAACGACAGCGCTGCCTCGTGCAGAATAGCGTGGGGAAACAGCAGAATTAGCCCCACCAGCAGTTGCGGAATGATGTGAGGCACCATGTGGTGGCGGGCGATCCAGAGGGGCGATCGGCCAAAGCGATGGGAGAGCTGCACATAGTCAGAACTACTGACCTGCAAGACTTCTGCCCGAATCACCCGCGCCAAGCTCGTCCAGTGAGTGAGCGCCACGGCGATGATGACACCCGTCGTACCCCCACCCGCCGCAAAGGCGATCAAAATCAGCAGTACCAGGTGGGGCAGGCTGAAGAAGACATCGATAATCCAGGTGATCACGGCGTCGACCCAGCCGCCTAGAGTACCCGCCGCCAACCCTAATCCAGTGCCAATTAGCGCGCTGATGGCGGCAGCGAGGAGGCCAATGCGTAAGCTGAGGGACATGCCATGGAGGGAACGGCTGAGCATGTCTCGTCCTAACCAATCTGTTCCGAAGGGATGGGCAAAAGAAGGGGACTGGTTACGCTGAGTGAGCGCAGGACCGAGGTCAGCATCACCAATCACCCAAGGGCTGAGAATGATAGCCAGCAAAAATAGCGCACAGAGGGCAATGCCCCAGAGGGTTTGCCGCCGTCGATTGCTTCGGAGTCTTTGAATCGGAGCGGCAATCTTAGCCGTCGTAACCGTCATGACTGCCAACCTCCTAACCGAATGCGCGGATCAACAATGGGATAGGCCAGATCCACCAGGGTGTTGCCGGTATAGACGAAGAGGGCGCTGAAGAACACAATGCCCACCAGTAGCGGCACGTCACTTCGCAACGCCGCCTGCACGGTGGCCTCACCTAAACCGGGATAGGCAAAGACCTGCTCGACCAGCACCGACCCGCCAAACAGCTCGCTCAGAGAGGCAAACTGCAACGTCAACGCGGGCAGTATCAAGTTGCGAAAGCCATGGTGGCGAATTAAGCCCCAGAGTGGTTCACCCTGGGCGCGGGCAAACAGGATGTAGTCGCTGTGCAGCACGTCAATCAGCTTTTGGCGGGTGTGTAAGGCGATGTTGGCAATGCCGATGATGCTGAGGGTGATGGCAGGCAACAGCAAATGATGGAGGTGCTGCCAGAAAGTGACATCTTCTGTCAGTACTCCAGGGGGCGCAGCGCAACAAATGGGCGTGACTTTCAGCGATACGGAGAAGATGATCAGCAGCAGTAGCGCCACCCAGAAGGTAGGCGACGAAGCCAGGGTGTAGGCATAGAGACGAATGGCGCGGTCAATCCAGGAACCTGCCAGTGCGCCAGACAGAATGCCCAGCCCCAGGCCGAGAAGGCCGGAGAGCAGCCAGGCGATCGCCAGCATTTGCAACGACACCCAAAACCGATTGGCGATTACCTCGCCCACCGGTTGGTTAAACACCATCGAGGTGCCCCAGTGGCCCTGCATGAGCTGCCCCAGCCAGTCTCCAAAACGGACGAGCATCGGCTGATCGAACCCCCAGCGTTCGGCGATCAGCTGTCGTTGCTCGGGGCTGATTTGCAACATGTCAGCGCCGATGTAAGCCCGCACTGGGTCAATGGGCGACAGGCTCAGTAGCACAAAGGTGAAGATCGCCACCGCCAGCAGCAGGAGTCCCAGTCGCAGCAGCTTTTGGAACGCAAAGGTCGCGATCACCCTTAGTTGCATGTCCACTCCCACTCAGCGATGTTGGCTGTAATCGGCCAGCCGTGGCCGTGGGGTTCCACCTGAGGTTGGCCGATATCGAGACAGTCGCTGACAAAATAGGTGTGATCCAAATTCACCAGCCAGGCCCAAGCCGCATCGCCCTTGGCGGTAAAGCCCTGGTCGCCATCCCACTGAGCGGCTTTCCAGAAGGCGATCGCTTCTGCCTCCGAAGGTGCGCCCATCGCCAGATCTAGCGTTTCATCAATGGCTTGATTGGCATAGTAGCCCGCGTTGTAGAAGTCTCCCTGGGCCGCTTGACTATGGTAAAGGTTGTACATTTCGGTCTGATCGTGGCTGCCCCAGCCAAACAGCACAACGTTGCTGTGCATCGCGGGTTCGATATCATCCCAGCTTTTGCCCTCCACGTTCGCCTGAATGCCGATGGGTTTAAGCATTTCTGCTACCGATAGAGCTAGCGCTTGGCGGGTACTGTCATTTGCGGGATAGAGAAGCGTGAACTCAGCCGTGAGGCCGTCTTTTTCCACCACGCCATCGCCATCGCTATCCGTCCAGCCGCCCGCCGCCAAAATTTCCTGGGCTTGCTCGGGCTGGGCATCTTCAATGGCGGCACTGGGTTCTTCCCAAGCGAGGCCACTCACGGGGCCGTAGGCCACTGAACCGTAGCCTTCGAGGACACCTTCTACCAGAGCTTGGCGATCAACCGCGTAATTCACCGCTTGCCGAATCGCCGGATCGGCCGTCACGTCGTTGCCAACGGGATCGCCATCGGGCGTTGTTTCCCCTGCCGACGCTGGAACGTAGGGAAACATCAGCCCCCGATTATCAACACTCGTGACGTCGTAAAGCGTCATGCCCTCAACGTCTTGTACTGCCAGCGCTTGTGGCACACTCGCCACCTGAGCCTCGCCCGCTCTGACCGCCGCAAAGGCCGCATCCTCTTCCAAAAAGAGAAAGACGAGGCGATCAAGGCCGGGAGCCTCGCCGTAGTAGTTGGGATTGGCTTCGACAATCAGCTGCTGGCCTTCGTCCCACTGCACCATTTGATATGGGCCAGAGCCGATGGGGTTGCGGGCATAGTCGGGTCCGTGGGCATGTTCCGGCACAATGCCCAGCGTAATCAGGCGATTGACGAACGTGCTCTGGGGTTCCTCCAGACGCAGCTCGACAGTAGTGTTGTCTATTGTCACCGCTTCGTCTAGTACTGTCACATCCGTCAGGCCACCGCTTTCGGCGGCCTGGTTGAAGGTGTAGGCGACATCCTCAGCCGTCAGGGGTTCCCCATCGGAAAAGACCGCATCGTCGCGAATGGTAACTGTCCAGGTCAGGCCGTCCTCGCTGACTCGGTAGTCTGTCGCCAGGTCGTTGACAATATCCAGGTTCTCATCCCGCTTCAGCAGCGTGCTTTGGAATATGGGTGAACCATAGCGGCCCCAACCCAAGGTCGGATCGTAACCTTCTTCACTTTCGCCGCCGATCGCCAACACAATCTGCTCCGCCGAGCCCGATTGAGAAGATGACTCGACTGGCTCTGAGACATTCGCAGACTCCGTTGAGCCAGAATCGCAGCCGCCTAAAACGGTACCCAACAAAGCAGCTCCCAGAGACCCAAGTAATAACTGTTTTCGTTTACTCATGGCAGACTTTACACCCTATCGCTTGCAGCGGGTCTGAATCGAGAGTTAACAGACAGCCTGGCTCGTTTGATCGTCTCCGCAGGGTAAAACTGCCAGATCGTGAGGTAGATTACTTTTTGAGCCAGGTACGAGAGCAATTGTCAAGCATGAAAACTCTCGTTTGCCCTTGCAGGATAATCGAAGCGATTTCCCAGGTTCTATGCCCCTAAGGGGCATTAATCTAAACTTTTAAGCAAAATTTCTGATGTCGATTAGCTTTGCCCCTCGATTTCGGGCCGAGTAGTTGCCCCAAAGCGGCAACCACTCACCAGTCAAAGCATGCATTTACCAAAATTGAGTAAACGACGCATTAGGCGTTTTCAACCACAACTTGGAAGCGATATAGTCCAAATCTCGTCCGTAGGAGATTTCTTATCCTTACTGGCCAAAATTTTTCCGCGCTATGGACTAAGCTGTCGCCAGCGATCGCCACTTCCGGCAAGCCGGCTTCCAACCCTGGATGGCGTCAAGTTGAGAGTGCGATCGCCTCGATATAGCAAAGTCTAGAATGATTTAGCTGCAGGCTAGACTGATAGCCATATTGGCAAACTGGCTGCGTGTGCTATGTCTCTATCTCTTCCCCCCGAACTGCAACAATTCACTGATCGCCAAATCGCTAGTGGTAAGTACGCCTCCCTAGATGAAATCTTGGTGGCAGGGCTGCAAGCTTTGGCAGAACGTGAACAGCTTTACCAGGGTCGTTTTGAAGAACTTCGCCGAGAAGTTTTACTCGGCGCTGTTGAAGCAGAACATGGTGTTCTTTTAGATGCTGCGACAGAAATTGAAACGATTCGCCAGCGCCTGCGAAGCTGCCACACTGAGCAATGAGCCGACGCTGCCGCATTACACCTCACGCCAGCCAAGACATTGAGGAAATTGCCGACCACCTCGCTACTCAAAGCAGCCTCGACAGTGCAGAAGCCTTTCTCAGCAGTATTGATTCGCTACTTCAGCGGATTGCCTAATTTCCACAAATTGGGCGCAAACGAGACGAGCTTTATCCCAATCTGCGCAGCTTTCCCTACAAGCAATATTGAGTCTTCTATCGTCTGTTAGAGGATGAGGTCGAAGTGTTTCGAGTCATCAGTGGCCACCAAAATTTGACCGCTTTATTTGAAATTGACGAGTAGTTGGAGTAACGCTACCCGAGCGACCGCTTTAGGACTAGCTTATAAAGACGAGATCGCTCCTCGATATAACGCCGGCAACGTCTGACCATCCGCTGCACACTCAGCAAACGCACTCTCGACCGCTGGCTGTAATCGTTCGCCGGTTGGCAAGGTAATGATTTGCCGCCGAAGCATCTGCAAGAGCGGGGCTAA
>JBCCNE010000320.1:0-5937 GCA_039026015.1 Cyanobacteria bacterium P01_C01_bin.70
GTGGTATTTGTACCCCACTTTTCAAATTCTGCGCATTGTGCCCAACAAGTTGCTCGGTATCGGCGCCATGACGGCAATTCCCTTAGGCCTGATGCTGGTGCCTTTCCTGGAAAGCGTGAATAAGTTTCAGAATCCTTTCCGTCGTCCTTTAGCAACTACGGTATTTTTGTTTGGCACATTTGTTACCCTTTGGTTGGGTATTGGGGCTACTTTCCCCATCGACAAGTCTTTGACCCTAGGCCTGTTCTAGTATCTAGGCTCGTCTTGAGAATGTCGTCTGTGGTCATCAATGCCTCAGGCGATTTTTTCACGTCTACCGCTGAACTTAGGAATCAGAACCGAAGCGTCTACGACTGGCTTCCGTTCCGTGAGTTGGGTAGAGTCATGCAGCGATCTGAACACTTAGTAGTTGATAGCCAATTAGAAACCCTGAATAAAGTGCAGGCGTGGTTTAACCGTCTATATAGTTCCTTAGAGCCGGAGTTGAGCTGGGTCAAAAGCAGCTGCGATCGCCTTAATATTGCCGTTGCCGAAGGGTTTACCAATGCCGTACGTCACGCCCATGCCCAGCTCCCGCCCGAAACGCCAATCAAAATTGAGGTTGCTCTGGGGGGCGATCGCATTGATATTCACATTTGGGATCATGGCTTCCCCTTTGATCCGCAGCAGCTTTCAGAGCCCAAGCCCGGTAGTTTACTGAATGACGGCGGCTACGGCTGGTTTCTGCTCAGGCGGGCAGTCGATAATGTCACTTATCGACGACAGGGCAATCAAAACTGCCTAAAAATCACTCAACATCGAGCTTAGAGTGCTCCAGCTAATGACAGCCCCAATCTCAATCAGGTTAGTCAGCCAACCAGGGAACAGCCTGTCTCATTGCATCCAGGCCAGGATATTTTGTAGATGAGATGCTCTTAAGTCCTCTCGCTCAGATACCCTAACTGCAAAACTGGGCATGCTGAAAAGGGTGACACTACCGATCTGTGGTTTTCCAAACAGTCGATTGGAGGTCATGCATTGGGCTTACGCAGTTAAGGCGATCGCACGCTGACTGACCCAAAACCATTCTCTGGAAACGCGCAGAGCATTAGCTTCGACATCAATTGTATCCAGTTTCATCCCCAATCTCACTGCTATAAAAAGCGTCTTCCCTCAATTGAGCTGCTTAACCTAACCGCTATTTAAATTCCGTTCACCCTATGAATAAAACTGCCTTAATCACCGGCTTTACCGGGCAAGACGGTTACTATCTGAGTCAACTGCTGCTGCGACAGGGCTACAAGGTTATCGGCTTGTTACCCCCCGGTCGCCAGGACAGCTTAGTCAAACTAGATGAATTAGCAGAGCAAATTGTCGTCTATTCGGTCGATCTCAGAGACGCCGCGGCCCTCCAAACTGCAGTCGATCAGCTACAGCCCACGGAAATTTATAATCTGGCGGCCCCCAGCTTTGTTCCCAACTCTTGGCAAGATCCCCTTGGCACACTCGACCTGGTGACGGGCACTGCCACGCGGTTATTAGCCGCCATTCGCAACACGGGCCTCGCCACACGGTTTTATCAAGCCAGCAGTTCCGAAATTTTTGGCGCTGTGCAAGAATCGCCACAGTCAGTCGATACGCCTTTTCGGCCCAAAAATCCCTATGGTGCCGCCAAGCTTCATGCCCACTGGACCATGACTCACCACCGCGAGCACTATGGTCTCTTTGCCTGCAGCGGCATTCTCTATAATCACGAATCGCCCCGTCGCCCCCCCCAGTTTGTTACTCGCAAAGTGACCTTGGCCGCCGCTGCCATCAAGCTGGGATTAAAGGACCGGCTCTCGATGGGCAACTTGGATGCTAAGCGAGACTGGGGATTTGCCGGTGATTATGTGGAAGCCATGTGGCGCATGCTGCAAGCTGATAGCCCCAAAGACTATGTGATTGGCACTGGCATCTTGCATTCTGTGCGGGATTTGGTGCAACTAGCCTTCGATAGTGTGGACCTAGACTGGCAAAAATACGTCGAAGTGAGTACCGAGCTGCTGCGTCGTGACGAGCATTTTCAGTTGGTGGCCGACCCCAGTGCTGCCCAACAAGATTTGCAGTGGACGCCTCAAGTGAAGTTTGAGCAACTGATCGAGCAGATGGTCATGGCTGACCTCAAACGGCTAGAGTCTGGTCAAGTTGTATTGTCTCGCTAATTACAGCATGCGATCGGAGGTCATTTTGTCAGGGCAACGAGCTAAAGTCGGGTTTGTGTTTCTCAGCGTCTTTTCGGTAGAGGGCGGAATTCAGTCCTATGTCAAAGACATTTTGAAGGCGTATGCGACTTGTCCAGATGCCCCGGCGGCAGACATTTATCTATTAAGAGATCGACCGAGCGACCCGAACCCGTTTGCTCAAGAAGGCAAATTCACCTTCTATTACTCCGGCGACTACGCGACCAACCTGGGCCGTCTGCATTTGAGCTGGCAGCTTTTACAAAACCTCTGGCAAAAAAAATATGCCCGACTCGTATGCGGACATATGTTGCTCAGCCCTCTGCTGCAGCCGCTGTGCCGGTGGTTAAACACGCCGCTGACAATGATGACCTATGGCAAAGAGGTGTGGGAACCGGTTGCCCCGCGTCAACTCAAAGCCCTGCAGCAGGCAAAGTCGGTCTGGACGATCAGCCGCTACAGTCGGGATCTGGCCTGTTCAGCCAATGGCTTAGCGCCCCAAAAGTTTTATATGCTGCCCTGTGTGGTGAATGGCAACGTCTTTACCCCAGGCGCACCGCCATCAGAACTTATCGCTCAATATGGTCTGCAAGACAGTCGGGTGCTGATGACGGTAGCTAGACTCTGGTCAGGCGATATTTACAAGGGCGTTGATGTGACCATTCGGGCACTACCAAAGATTCTCAGCCAGTTCCCTGAGGTCAAGTATTTGGTCGTGGGACGCGGTGACGACCAGCCTCGTTTAGCCAAGATGGCCGCCGATTTAGGTGTGGCGGAACATGTGGTGTTTGCCGGCTTTGTACCGGATGAGCAGCTTGTTGATCACTATCGACTGGCCGACGCCTACATCATGCCGTCCAAAGAAGGATTTGGAATTGTTTATCTAGAAGCGATGGCTTGCGGCGTGCCGACCCTTTCAGGCGACGACGATGGCTCCGCCGATCCGTTACAGGACGGGCGCGTGGGCTGGCGAGTCCCTTACCGCGATCCCGAGGCGGTGGCTATCGCCTGTATTGAGATTTTGCAAGGGGGCGACCAGCGCTGTAATGCAGAGTGGCTGAGGCAGCAAACGCTCGAAGCGTTTAGTCCAGAAAGTTTGCAGCAATCGCTCGAAAAGGCGCTAGCAGCTAGGTAAATCTTGCCAATCCCTTTAGGTGATTTTCAAAATATCAGCTGCAAGGATGCGTCAAGCGATACTGTTTGCCCAGGAGTCCCGCATTTAAATTTGCGATCAATAACATGAGCGATCGCCCCCTGCCAATTGCAAGCCTTCAGGCAACGATTACTGAGTCGTGCCAGCAGTCACCTATTTGCTAGCCAGCGGGCCTCGGTCCAGTTCTGCGCGATGGCTTTAGCCTGACAGCGACGTAGAGGTTCTAGGGGCTGTCATCATTTAACGCTCGACTCCTTATGTTGAGAGCAGTTCAGCCCCTAGCGGATTTTGCAGAGCGGGCGCAGTAATGCCTATGCCGCAAGCATTCTGGATTTAATTGATGACGCGCCCTAGTCAAATTCGAACTCGATCATATTCTCGGTTTTGAATTTAGGTCTTGAATTGATTGCCAGTCCAAACCAGCCTACTCAAAAGCTACTGCCAGGATGCGATACCGCTCCAAACTCAAATCATCTATGTTTACCATTGAAGACTGCACTGGCTGACGTATTGAATGCTTGCATCTGCTACTTGGCATAGTGAGAGACTAATCAATGTGGTTTTTGGGAGGCGACTGCCCCGACTGAGGCGCGCTTCCGGGACTTCCTAGCCAATGAAAAATTCTGTGCGCCCCATCCAAGCTTTTTTAGACCTTTTACACGACAAATATCGTGGATTAGATGCGGGCCAAGTTGCTAGCTATATTCCCGAATTGGCCAAAGCCGCTCCCAATCAGTTCGCTATTAGCGTCGTCTCGCTTGACGGAAGGGTGTTTCAGGTCGGGGATTGCCACGACACATTTACGATTCAGTCGATCTCCAAAATCTTTGTGTATGGTATGGCTCTTGAAGATTGGGGCCGCGATCGCCTGCTGGCAAAAGTGGGCGTCGAACCGACTGGCGATCCCTTTAATTCTCTGATTCGTCTCGATGAAACCTCCCATCGTCCGGACAATCCGATGATTAATGCAGGAGCGATCGCCATAACTAGCTTAATTAAAGGCGACGGCCCCACCGAACGGCTCAACCGCCTGCTCACGATGTTCCGTCACTATGTGGGCCATGAAGTATACGTCGATATTGCGACTTTTTTGTCTGAGCGAGCCAGTGGACACCGCAATCGCGCGATCGCCCATTTGATGCTTAACTTTGGCATGATTGACGCCAACTTAGAAGAAGCGCTCGATCTCTATTTTCAGCAATGCGCTCTGTTAGTCACCTGCCAGGATCTCGCGACTATGGCCGCTGCCCTAGCCAATCAAGGGCGGCATCCGATCACAGGCGAGCAAGTTTTGCAGCCGGAATATGTCCGCGATGTGCTGAGCGTAATGTACACCTGCGGCATGTACAATTTCGCAGGAGAATGGGCGTTTCGGGTCGGCATTCCAGCCAAAAGTGGCGTCTCAGGTGGCATTATTGCAGTCATTCCTAATCAAGCCGGAATTGCCGTTTTTTCACCTCCCCTCGATGAAAACGGCAACAGCGTCCGAGGAGTCAAGGTCTTCGAAGCGCTCTCCCAAGAATATGGTTTTCACTTATTTGATCTCTCAATGGGACAATGCTGCTTCCAGCAAAGCTTAATGGCCGATGTTGGTTAGCCAAGCGCGAATGGCACCATAGCTCAAGGATTTGCTCAACCCGTGCAAGACTCTGATTTTAGACAATGCCTTTGAAGAGCGGGCAAAGTAGCGATCGCAGTGCTTGCAGTACCTACTAACGAGCCGCTAGAGAAATCGCTAGGGCGCGTCATCAATTAAACTCGAAAGCCTTGCAGCATAGGCATTATCGCGCCCGCTCCACAAAACTAGCTAGGGGCTGAACCGCTCTCAGCATAAGAGTTCAGGCTCTAAATGATGACAGCCCCTAGCAGCATCGCGCCAAGCCAGTATCGCTTTATTTCGCCAGAGATGTCGATACGAAACCTGAAAGTTTGGTCATACCAACGGTTTTGAATCAAAAATCACAAATTCAAAATCGCAAATCGATGCGAGGAGCGATTTATAAACTCTGTAAACGCTAACGGTATTTAGGTCTTTACACATTTAGGTCAATCTGGCGAAGCGTCGTTCAAATTTTGCTCATTATCCGTCTCAGGGCTTTAATACAGATTCTCCAAACTCTCGCTACACATCCTGTTCCCCGGCCCCCTTGCTCCCAAAGCTCTCCATTCCGATCTGTAGTGCTATTCCAGAGAAATGGTACAAGAGCTGTTTTATCAATTGACTCTGAGAAGCTGCCACAATCAAAAAAAGAGGCAAGCAACTAGCTTACCCCTTGAACCTCTAACTAGAAGACAATGTCTCCTTCGCGGCAGAGTTGACGCTTTATCAAGAACGATAAGAGCCAAACCTGCTAACGGAAAAATTACATCAGACCGAGCTGAGCCAGAATGCCTTGGCCAGTAATCACCTCAGTTGCAATGCCAATAAAGAAGCCCAGCATTGCCAAGCGACCATTCCAGTTTTCTGCAAACTCAGTGAAACCAAACTTACCTTGCTCTTCCATGATAGAAACCTCATATTGCTTCAAGGGAATGCGAGGCTTAGAAAACCTCTGGATATAAATGTAAACCATTTTTCAAAAA
>JBCCNE010000321.1:0-5901 GCA_039026015.1 Cyanobacteria bacterium P01_C01_bin.70
ACTACTTTCCTCTGCCTGCGACCGCGTTGCCGGATGGCGGTCTATCGATTACCAGCAAAGTTTTGGGACTAGCGCTGCATCTAGAACAAGGGGAACTGCGGTTCTATAACCCAGCAACGGGCGAAAAACTGCTTAGCCATGGCGAGGCCGAAGCGGCCAGACAAACAGCTGAAGCGGCCCGACAAGCAGCTGAAGATCGTGCAGAGCGGCTAGCGGCCCAATTACGAGCGTTGGGAGTTGACCCAGACGAGAGTTGACGATTTAGCCCTCATCATTTTAAGAGAAACTGGCGCAGCTCTTCTAGAATCAGCTCAGCACTGATCGCGCCATTGAGCCCATTCCACTTGTAGAAGGTGGCGAAGTAGACGCGGTTTGCTTGGCTGGCCGTAAGAGACTGGGCGATCGCATTAGCTTCCCAATCCTGCTGAATAGGTTGCACCTGGTGCGTCTCAAGCCAATCTCCCATTGATTTATCTGCCGAGGCGTTGGGATTACCCAACTGTCCCTCACTGATATCGAAGTTGTAGCCCAAGATAATGATGATGTCGGCATCATCTAGCTCTGGCAGGGCTTCGATTGAAATTGGCGCATTGGCGTTGATCGCAGGTGGGGAAATCAGTTGAAAGCCAACTTCGCCCAGCAGTTCACCCAGGTAGCTGTCACGGTCGATAATGCCGAAGCCCTCATCCAGACGATGGGCACCTAACAGCAATAGTTTTGGGTGTGTGGCAGCCACATCGGCCAAGTCAGTTCGCGCGTCAGCGATGCGAGTCTCGTGCTGCTGAATCACAGCCTCGGCTTTTTCACTCTGCTCCAGAGCGATAGCCAAAGCTCGCAGGCTCTCCTGCCATTGGCCTTTGGCCGTGCGATGCCGCCATAGAAGAGTCGGGGCAATTTGGGCTAGCAAATCGTAATTGTCAACGCGTCCTGCTTGCCCCACAATCAGGTCTGGCTTCAGCAGCGTCAGTTTTTCCAAAGAGGGCTCGCTGGCATTTCCCAAATTCATTGGTTGGGTGGTGATGCGATCGCCCAAGTAAGGAATCTGCTGGGCTGGATTGTCAAAAATATCTCCCTGATGGACATTGAGTGTGATCGTACTGCCCGCCGGTTGAACACCCAGTGACAGCAGCAGATCGAGAGCATAGGCGTTGATCGTAACCACTTTCTGGGGCTGGCCACAGACCTCAGTTTCGCCCAGATCATGCTCAATCAAGCGACAATCAGACGACCGTGACTTGATGGAAGTATCGGCGGTGTAACTGTCTTTCAAATTATCGCGAGTTGCCTGACCGCATCCAACAATAAGACCTGTCGTTAGGACCGTCAGAACCAGCCAGCTAGCTATGCGCTTCCAAATCAACATCGGTTAAATCCAGACATGCCTTATCCAATTTATGGAAAGCTTCAAGGCTTTAAAACTCAATGGCGAAGGAGCCGATAAGAGTAAAGTCCTCACCAGGAAAAACTGACAATCTATTGCCATTAGTACTTTCGATATAGTCAACGTCAAACAAATTGCGGATATTCAGACCGGCCCGCCAATTTTCACGCCGATATGAAATCGCGGCATTGGTTAAGAAATAGTTGTCTAGCTCATAGCTATTAGCATTGTCGCCAAAGCGCTCACCTACAAAGTTAAACCCCAAGCCAAATCCTAATCCTGCTAGCGGGCCGTTCTGAATGTCATAGGTCGTCCACAGATTAAAGTTGTGGTTAGGCACATTGAAGCGCCGATTGCCTTCAAGGAGTCCTTGGTCATCTTCTGTAATTCTGGCGTCGATGTAGGCATAATTTGCCACCAGATTCCATCCCGGTAGAATCTCGCCAATCACATCCAGCTCTACCCCCTGACTCCGTTCTTGACCCGTAGCGATAAAAAACATGGAATTATCTGGGTCCCGCGTTTGGACATTTTCTAAGGTAATGTCGAAATAGGCCAGGCTGGCAGACAATCGCCCTTCCAGCAGTTCCGCTTTAATTCCCACTTCGAACTGCTCACCTCGCTCGGGTTCCAGCAGGTTGCCGCTAAACGTTGTCCCTGTATTAGGGGCGAAGGAGCGGCTGTAGCTGGTGAAGAGCGACACTGGTTCGATGGGCTGATAGACCAGCCCAATCCGGGGGCTAAAGGCATCTTCAGATATCCTGGCCTCAGAGCCCGTTGAGGAAAAGAACGATGGGCTAGTGGTGGTTTCCTGTTCAAAGGTTTCATAGCGCAAGCCCGCTAAGAGCTTAAGACTGTCTGAAAAGGCAATTTGATCTTGTAGGTAGACGCCCAGAAGATCGAGTCGCACATCAGCATCACTCAGAACGGGTAATTCATCGAAGTCTGGTCGAGGAGTCTGACCATAAATTGGATCAAAAACATTGAAAGAAGGTAGGGGATTGAAGACATCTGCTTGGAGAAGACTCTCATTCTCTCGCCGAAAGAGATCGACCCCAAACAGTAGCGTATGGTTGATTGGCCCCGTCGAAAACTCGCCCACCACGTTCGTTTGTAGCTCGTAAAAGTCTTGCAGAACATCAAAGGTCGTAAAGTTGCGGGCTAAGTTGCCAGTTGTCTCATCTAGGGGGCCCCCCAAGGCATTGTTGGCTGAAAAGAATACGTTATCGTAACGGGTGTAGCTAAAGGCGTTACGAAACTTCCAGCTGTCACTAAAACGGTGCTCAAATTGGTAGCCCGTTCTCAGAAATTCAGCAGTGAGGAAATCTTCTGGTTCCCCAAGATTACGGTCGAACGGGACGTCTACTACTCCGTCATCAAATGCTACTAAGCCAAAGTCCGCCGGTCGTTCATCTTCACTATATTCAAAGTAAAGGTTTAAATCGGTGCGATCGCTGATTTGCCAACTGACAACCGGCGCAATAAAAGAGCGCTCAATATCGGTATCAAAATCGTCACGAAAGCTATCTTCAGTGCGATATAGGGCATTTAAACGATAAAGCAGGCGACCATCCTCGGTCAGGGGGCCTGAGAAATCTAGACTCGGCTCCAGTAACCCTCGATTTCCGATCCGCAAACTGAGGTCATAAAACGGTTCACTCAAGGGTTGCTCACTCACCAGGTTAATCACTCCCCCTGGCTCCACAGCCCCAAACAAAATGGAGGCGGGCCCTTTGAGCACCTCAATCTGCTCAATATGAGTTAACTCTCGAAAGCCAATATTCTGAGCCCCGACGCTGATGCGAAAGCCATCTCGCAATTGGGTCGTGTCATTGAAACCCCGCACATTAAACCGTTGCCCCCTGGGGTCATTGCCAGAGGGTATTACCCCACTGACATTGCGAAGCGCATCATTGAGGCGAATCACCTGTTGGTCTTCCAGCAACTCTTGGGGAATTACCTGAATCGACTGGGGCACATCTCGCAGCGGCGTATCGGTGCGGGTGCCGGTGGTCGTATTCGGGACAACATAACGACTTCCCTCCTCGCCGGTCACCACTACCCTCAGCACGTCATCGGCTACGTCCGCCTGGGCCACGCCCGGCGCGATGCTTAGCGTTAAGCCAGTGGCGGCGGTACTAACCTCTGCTGTCGGGGGCGCCTCTGCCCCAGTAATCACCACCTGCACCCGGTCACTCGATAACCCCGTTACCTGCACTAGGGCAATGCCCTCAGCTGGGGCAAACTGCTGAAACTCATCGCCCTCTGGCACTGCCAGCATCGCATTTGGAATCTCGACAATCAGGGCATCGCCTGACACTGTTGTGGTGGGTGCCGCCAGTTCACCATCTGCCGTCTCTAAAATCACCCGCAAACCGGTTTCGGTTGCTTCCAATCGCACGCCAGTAATTTGTACGAGCGACCCTTCGACTTGGGCCATCCATTCGCTGACAGTAGTGGCGGGTTGAGGGGAGAGGGAGATGGGGGGATAAGAAGAGGAGGGGATAGGGAGATGGGGGACAGTTTCGATGTCAGGTTGAGGTTGGGCTAAGGCGGCTTCTGCAACAATAATTTGCCCGCTAACCACAGTCAGCATGGCAAGAAATCTTAAACCCGGCGACGAATTTTCCATGACGTTCCTCACACCACTATGAAAGCTCAATTGGCAGCCACGACCGTCGCCGTGAGCAACTGTCACGGCGACGTATCATTTCATTGGATAAAGCCTGGCTAGAAAGAAATTCTGACCTCGCACATCAGAAAGGAGTTGAATTTTGACTCCTGACGTTTGATTTAGAGATCGCTGTTCGCGTGAAGCCGATAGCCGTTACGACATCAAGCTTGAAGCGAATTATTCTCAAGTAGATTACAGGAGATGTCGATGTTGTTCTAGAGATTTTGACGCCCAAACGCAATTTTTTACTGCCGTCATTTAACTGTTGTGTTGCCAAGCTGCCATTTGAAAGGATTTGGGATTAACGCCCACCCGTTGGCGAAAGGCTGTGGCGAAGTGGCTGCGGCAGGTATAGCCCACGGCGGTAGCCACTTCACTAACTGAAAGATCGGCGGTTAACAACAGCCGATGCGCTTGCCACAGACGACAGTCGCGCAGATAGCCATAGGGCGTTGTGCCATACACCTGGTGAAAGCCCTGATTTAAATAGAGTCGATTTGTGCCTACCTGACGAACGAGTGCCTCCACCGTCGGCGGATTAGCCAGCTGCTTTCTTAAAATGGCGGCGGCCTGGTGAATGCAGTGGAGGTCAATTTTACGGCTGTGCGGCTGCACCATTGTTTCAAAGTAAAGGGACACCAGCTCAAGGGCTTTGCCCTTGAGATAAGCGCGGCGGATGACTCCCCGATAGGGACAGCTAAGAATCTGCCCGATTACCTGCTCCATGGCTGGCGTTATGGGATGACGCGCTGCTTGGATGAGGGAAATCACAGCGGAATAAGATTCATCGTCCAGAACGTGCTCGAAAGCTTCGTCAGGACGAGAGCCACTTTCACCCCTAAAAACCTGGTTGAGCATTTCGTCCATCGTCGCCATTGAACCGCCACCCTGATGGCGATAGATAGATTGCAAGACGCTTTTAGCATCGCCGTATACTTGGGGCGACAAACGCTCAATAAATGCTTGAAAATGCTTTGTCAATGCCGGTTTTTGAAAGATGATTTCAATTTCAAAAGACCGTTTTTGAGCGGGGGCAATCTCAAAATGCTTCAGCCCAAAGTAGGGGGTAAACGTGCTATATCCAGCGTAGGCACCGGCAATCTGAAACTCAAATCTCAGGTGCTTACTTCTTCTCTTGACATCGCGCACCACCTTCTGATTGAAAGTGAAGTCATGAATAATGATGTTCAGATCGTCTTCCAGTAAGATTTTCTGGATATAGCCTTGGCCAGCCTGAGGCGGGCAGACAAAAATGCGATCTGACGCGTCCGCATGGAACAGTTGTGCATCACCGGCGCTACCGGGTAAAAAGCTATCTCCCCACTGATTCGAAACTAGCCCTGTCACCATGAGAGCACTCGATGCAAACGCCTCTTTTAATGAGAATAACTTGCATTGTATGCTGGCGTTGCTGATTCACAACTTCAGTAAATCATCCAGGATGAGGTTGGCCGCGATGTAGCTGCCGATCCACCAATACAAACCCACTTCATACACTCGATTAGCCTGTACCGCCTTGAGCTGAGACCAAAGGGGATGGCCCTTGACGCGCTCAATTTCAGCCTGCATTGCTTGCGCCGGTTCAATGTTGCTCTGGGGCGTCAGCATAAATATGACATCCCCATCAAGTAGGTCGAGAGCCTCTAGGGAAATATTTTGGGGGCCTTGAGCCTGATTCTGGCTCGGTGGACGGGCGATGTCGGCTTCTGCTAGGACGCTACCGGCAAAGGTCTCGGTTCCCATGGTTCCAATCCGTCCAGGGGAGATAGAGACAATCGAAACCTGGGGTGGTTTAGTGTTTTGCGAAAACTGAGCTCGGACTTGCTGCAGCTTGGCTTCGTAGGCG
>JBCCNE010000322.1:0-5894 GCA_039026015.1 Cyanobacteria bacterium P01_C01_bin.70
ACCAAATCAATGGCTAAATGAGCCGCCTGTTGCGCTTCTGGGCTCATATCAATGGGAAAGAGAATCGTCTTGAACATGGCTCCTCAGACGAATACACAGACTCCGGTAGAATGATCCTCGGATATGGCTGTAGCACTGACGACAAAGTCGCGGCTTGCTCTAGTGCCACCGTGCATCACCCCGATCCTAGGTTAATTCAAGGTTGGGGGTCTCTCAGCAGCAGCTATGCAGAAACGTAATAATCGCAACTTGGGAGGGTCAAACCTGTGGCAAAGAAGACCGTAGCAACGCTGAGCGCTGCCGATGTGTCGGGTAAGCGAGTCTTGGTGCGCGCTGATTTTAACGTGCCTTTAGATGATGAAGGCGCGATTACTGACGATACTCGTATTCGAGCTGCGCTTCCCACGATTCAGGAGCTCACAGGCAAAGGGGCAAAGGTCGTTTTGTGCAGCCATTTTGGGCGTCCCAAGGGGAAAGTCGTGGATAAGATGCGGTTGACGCCGGTGGCCAAGCGGCTGTCGGAACTGCTGGGACAAGATGTGGTGAAGTGCGATGATTGCGTCGGCCCGGCAGTCGCGTCAGCCGTCAACGGTTTGCAAAACGGCCAAGTAGCGCTGCTAGAGAATGTCCGCTTTTACGCAGGCGAAGAGGCTAACGATCCCGAGTTTGCTAAGGAACTGGCCTCTAACGCTGACCTATATGTTAATGACGCGTTTGGGACGGCTCACCGCGCCCACGCTTCGACTGAGGGCGTCACCAAATATCTCAGCCCCTCGGTTGGCGGCTTTTTGATCGAGAAAGAACTGGAGTATCTGCAGGCGGCGATCGAAAACCCTCAGCGTCCTTTAGCTGCCATCATCGGGGGGTCTAAGGTTTCTAGCAAAATCGGCGTGATTGAGACCCTTTTGGACAAGGTAGACAAGCTGCTGATCGGCGGCGGCATGATTTTCACCTTCTACAAGGCACGGGGACTAAACGTGGGCAAGTCGCTGGTGGAAGAAGACAAGCTCGACTTGGCCAAGGCTTTGGAAGCTAAGGCAAAGGAAAAAGGGGTTGAGCTGTTGTTGCCTACCGATGTCGTCGTCGCCGACAATTTTGCGCCCGATGCCAATGCTCAAACGATTAGCGTGGAAGCAATTCCCGACGGTTGGATGGGCCTGGATGTTGGCCCTGACGCGGTCAAAGTCTTCCAAGCGGCGCTGAAGCAGTGTAAGTCGGTGATCTGGAATGGGCCGATGGGGGTGTTTGAGTTTGATAAATTTGCGGTGGGGACTGAAGCGATCGCCCGCACCCTTGCCGAACTCACGCCCACCGGTGTAACGACCATCATCGGCGGCGGTGACTCAGTGGCCGCCGTTGAGAAAGTGGGCGTAGCGGCGCAGATGAGTCACATCTCCACTGGTGGCGGCGCTAGTTTAGAACTGCTGGAAGGCAAGACGCTGCCGGGTATCGCGGCGTTAGACGATAATTAAGCCTGATTTGTCGCTGATTTAAGAAGGATTAATCAATTCTTCATTGGTAGGCTGGAATGCTTCTGATGAGTGTTCCAGCTTTTTTTGCGCCTGTCGAACTGCGGTAAAAATGGCATAAAAAGCCATGATAAAAAAGGCTTCGATCAAGATTTTGATCGAGTCTTCCAACTGATAGAGAGAATGCTGAACGATATCAGCCGTGGAGGGTATGAAGAATCTTTCTAGGAACCCTTGATCGTTGGAAAACGCATCGATCGCCACCATCAGAATCAGCAACAAAAAACCTTGTTTCAAAAACGATAAGGCACGTTTGTGGATGGTAATTTCACGACGGTTTAGCCAAATTAGACCAGCGCCAAAGAGACCGTATAAAGCCACAATGACGTCGTCAATGCGATCGGTCACTGGGGTTTCTTGCAGGCTGAAGATATCGTGGATGAGCAAATCGGTCACCTCATGGATCGAGAGAAACTCATCGGCAGCCAGAAAAATAAATCCCCAAAATATAATTCGCCAGAATAGCTTGGCAGCCCTTTGAATGGGCTCTTTAGCCATTGTCTTGAGACGTAGGATTTTGCGCGCCAACCAAGCGATCGCGAGCAATTGAGCGACCGACAAAAATGAGATAAATCCTCGTTCCCCAAAGGGATCTCGGCCTCCTTGAAAGTGAACAATGAGCGCCAAAATAATCGCTGCAAAGTTTACTGAGAACACCCAAATAGTCGCCCGCCGGATAGTCATGCTCGCCGAGTGCCAATATAAAGCTACCAGTGCTTCAATGAATCGGGCTGTCAGTCAAAGACTTGCCTGAACCACTGCTCGAGCAGCCAGGAAGCCCCTAAAATTCACCTAAAGTCTGTTAATCCTAGCTTAAATGAATAATAACTCTACGCTGATTCTCTTTACCTTTCGATAATCAGGGGTGAGACGGTTGATTGAGCAGCCACTGACTGCGGCGATCCGCCCCTCTCTTCCTCAACCAGTCGCACTCTCAGCGGCCACGGCGAATTCGCAACTCACGTGGGACTCAGGGAAAGCCGATATCTTGAAGGAGAAGCTCTGTACCCATCGGCTGACATGCGGCAAGCACCACCCATTACCCAAGATTTAGTGCTGGTAGGAGGGGGGCACACCCACGCGATCGTGCTGCGGCAGTGGGGCATGAAGCCGCTGCCTGGTGTGCGCCTGACGTTGATTACCAATCTGGTCGATACCCCTTACTCGGGTATGCTGCCCTGCCACATTTCCGGACTGTATGACTTTGACGAATCCCACATCGACTTGCGCCCCCTCAGTCGCTTTGCCAACTGCCAACTGCTAATGGATCGAGCGGTCGCGATCGATCCTCAGCATCAGCAAGTCATGTGCGCCCATCATCCACCGGTAGCATTCGACGTGCTCTCGATTGACACGGGCAGCACGCCTGCAACCGTTGCAGTGCCTGGAGCCGAGGAGTATGCGATTCCCGCTAAGCCAGTGCCGGACTTGCTCTCTGCCTGGGCTGCTTGGCTGAGCGAAGTGCGTCATGGGCCCGCCCGCCCCCTGTCCTTAGCGGTTGTTGGCGGCGGCGTTGGCGGCGTCGAGTTGACCCTCAACCTGCAGGTGCGCCTTGGGAAGCTGCTAGATGAATTCGGGCGCTCGCGCGACGACCTCACCGTTCATCTGTTTCATCGCGGCGAAGAAATTGCCAACGGTCGCAATCGCCGCACCCGCAGGCTGCTGCATCGGCGGTTTATTGAGCGCGGCATCAACCTGCATTTGCAAGAATCCGTGTGCGCCATTGAACCCGTCCACCATGGCCAACGGCGCGTGCGTTGCGAGTCAGGTTTGACGGCCATCTGCGATCGCGTTTTTTGGGTGACCAATGCGGCGGCTCCCGACTGGCTTCAAGGAGCCGGATTGACGACAGATCAGGCCGGGTTTTTGCTGGTGGAAGATACGCTGCAAAGCTGCTCCCACCCCAACATCTTTGCCGCGGGCGATGTCGCTACGATGAGAAATTATCCCCGGCCGAAAGCTGGAGTCTTTGCGGTGCGACAGGGGCCGCCGCTGTTCCATAATCTGCAGGCGTTCTTAAAGGGCACCCCGCTGCAGTCCTTCACGCCCCAAAAGCAGTATCTCAATATTATTGACACAGGCGCTGGCAGCGCGATCGCGTCGCGGGGGCCTTTCACCTTCGAATCACGGCTGATGCGGGCTTGGAAGCACCGCATCGACAGCAAATTTATGCGTCTGTTCAGCGACTTTCCACCGATGGCTGAGCCCCCTAGAGATCGGGGAGAAAAGTCCGCCATCGCGTCTGCTCTTACGCCCTCTATGTACTGTGCTGGCTGCGGTTCTAAGGTGAGCAGCCGAGTGCTGCATCAGGCGCTGGAACGGTTGCGGCAAGAGCCCATCGGCTGGCAGGGGATCTCCCCGTCGCGCCTGGATCAGGAGGGCAGCGAAATGGGGATGGCAGCCGATGCAAGCAGTGTTTCGGGTAAGGTGCTGATTGGGCTGTCGTCACCGGATGATGCGGCAGTAGTGCAGGTGCCGCCCCACAAGCTGATGGTTCACACCGTCGATTTTTTCAATGCGCTGGTGGACGACCCGTTCGTGTTTGGGCAAATCGTGGTGAAGCACTGCCTCAATGACCTGTATGCGATGGGCGCGGAGCCGCAGACAGTACTGGCGATCGCTACCCTCCCCCACGGCACCATAGACAAGCAAACGGAGACTCTATTTCACCTACTATCGGGCGTGCAGAAGTCGCTCATGGCCACCCTAACGCCCCTGGTCGGCGGCCATACCACCGAAGGCGAGCAGCTAGCGCTAGGCCTAGCCTGCAATGGTTTGGTCAGTGCCGACCAAATTCTCCGCAAGGGCGGTATGCGGGTGGGCGACGCGCTAATTTTGACCCAGCCGCTGGGCACCGGTACCCTGTTTGCTGCCGACATGCGAAAACAGGCCAAAGGCCGGTGGATCGAAGGCGCCATTGCCCATATGATCCAGCCCAGCGCTGCAGCCATTAGATGCCTGCGCCAGCATGGCGTCACTGCCTGCACCGATGTCACTGGCTTTGGTCTGCTGGGTCATTTGCTAGAAATGGTTCAGGCTGCTCGACTGGGCGTTGATTTAGATTTGCAAAATTTGCCCGTACTCGACGGCGCCCTGATCACTCTGCAGCAGGGTATTGTCAGCTCCCTCCAGCCACAAAATCTCCAGGCGGCGCGATCGCTCCGCCATGCCGCCTCTTCCGCTAATCGGCCAGACTATCCCATCCTGTTTGATCCCCCAACGGCGGGGGGACTGTTGGCTGCAGTTCCGCCTGCTCAAGCGGACCGCTGCATAGCGCAACTACGGGCCTTAGGCTACACCGCGGCTACCCGCATTGGCACTGTTGTGCCGTCGGTTGCCGGGCAGTCGCCCATTACAATCAAGGCATGGTAAAGCGATTAAGAATTGAAGCGTTCCTGGCCGCTAAAGGCCCCCTGCTCGATGTGCGCAGCCCTGGGGAATATGCGCAGGGCCATATTCCAGGTGCTGTTAGTTACCCTTTGTTTACGAATGAAGAACGCGCACAGGTCGGCATTTGCTACAAGGAGCAAGGCAAAGATGCCGCCGTGGAACTGGGATTCGACTTGCTGGGGCCAAAGTTAGGCAATCGCGTCCGTGAAGCCAAGGCGATCGCACCCGAGCGCATCGTTCGCGTTCACTGCTGGCGGGGCGGTATGCGCAGCGGCGGTGTCGCCTGGGGGCTGCAAATGGCTGGGTTTCAGGTCACGACTCTAGAGGGTGGCTACAAAGCCTTTCGCCGTTGGGTGAGAGCGATTTTTGCCCAGCCGCGCTCCATCATGGTGCTGGGCGGCATGACCGGTACCGGCAAAACCCAGGTTCTGCACGCCCTGGAAAAATTGGGAGAGCAAGTGTTGGATTTGGAAGGTCTGGCCAACCATCGCGGCAGCAGCTTTGGCCATCTCGACCTACCGGCTCAGCCTACGACTGAGCACTTTGAGAATTTGATTGGCGATCGCCTCTCGCAATTTGACTCTACCCGTCCCGTCTGGATTGAAGCGGAAAGCAAGCGAGTCGGCACCTGCCGCGTTCCTGAGGAGCTGTTTCAGCAGATGGAGGCAGCGCCGACTATTGAAATCGTGCGTCCCCTAGAAGAGCGGCTTGATATTCTAGTTGACGTCTATGGCACCACCAATCGCGATGAACTGGTGGCCGCTACCGAGCGGATTCGCAAACGCCTCGGTGGGCAACGCACTCAAGCCGCGATTAAGCTGATTCGTCAGGAGGCGCCCCGCGAAGTCTGCAAAATTTTGCTGGACTACTACGACCGCACCTACCGTTATGACTTAGAACGTCGTCAAAAGGTCATTCCCCAGATTGATCTGGCAGGGCATGATCCGGTAATGGCCGCTCGGCGGCTGCTGGAAA
>JBCCNE010000323.1:0-5893 GCA_039026015.1 Cyanobacteria bacterium P01_C01_bin.70
ATAAAAAAGGCATGGACAACGGGGCTGCTCATAATGTCACGCTTTGTTACGCCTATCGTTAAGATTATAACGTTCTTGTCAAAAAGTCCTGTCTGCCGACGATCGCAAAAGTCTTTGCCGCCCTTATCCTCCAATTTTCATTAGGTGAGGTACTGTTAAGACACTTTAGATTTCACCCATAGGACGCTTTGAGAACCGATAGTATCACGCCCGCTCTGTGTGCAAAGCTAACTGCTGAGATCTTATCGGGCTGTTGCAAAGCGATCAACAAATGAGGATTCTTGAGTGACTCTGTTCAGAATAATTTGAATAGAAATACGCTCTTGATTAGTATGCAACGTAAAAGTTACTCCATACTAATCAAGAGCAATCAGAAGCTCTAGAGCAAATGTAAACTTGTCTACCAAGCGGGTAACGCGATTCGAACGCGCGACATTCACCTTGGCAAGGTGACGCTCTACCACTGAGCTATACCCGCATGACCTTGATTTTAAGCGTCTAATCAATATCGCAAACCGCAATTGCTTTGTCAACATTCCTCGACTATTTTCTGCCGAGAGCTGTTAGCGAGCGCTACGGGTTGGTCTGAGAGACCTGAGCAGTCATTGTAGTTGCGGGCAAAGAAGGCGAGGTCCCTTCCAGCAGACCATTCGGGCTTTCTACTGGTAACGCCCGGATCTGCCCCATGAGGCTGGCCATCTCCAGCGCACTCATGGCATAGCTCCAGCCCAAATTACTCTTGATGCCGGCTCGTTCCAGAGCCTGCTGCATCGTGTCCGTGGTTAGCACTCCAAACACAATGGGCACCCCTGTCTGAAAGCCTGCTGCCGCCACCCCTTTGGCAACCTCAGACGCCACATAGTCAAAATGAGGGGTCTGCCCTCTAATCACTGCGCCCAGGCAGATAATAGCGCTGTAACGACCCGTCAGCGCCAGCTGACGAGCCACCATGGCAACCTCAAAACTGCCAGGCACCCAGGCATAATCCACTTGATCGCCCTGCGGGTTAACGTCAACGCCGTGCCGCTTCAGGCAGTCTTGGCAACCACTCAAAAGCTTCTCAGTAACTAAATCGTTGAAGCGACCAATGACCAGAGCAAAGCGGCGGGGTGCACTCTGATGAAAATTACCTTCAAAAACAGCCATAAAATATCAATACCTATTGGCTATACCACCAAGTAATTAAGGCTACCGACAACGATAACCAGAATTCCCCAAACGAGGGAGCCCAGTAAAATCAAGCGCTTGGACTGCTCCCAATTTTGCGGAGAAGCGTAGGCAACCGGCACGCCAACCACCATCACAAAGGACAAAAGAACCAGCGCCAAAAGTGCAAACTGGAATACGATTACCATCTTGTGTAAATCTCTCTATCTCAACACAACAGCAACGCGGGATCGTGGCAGTTGGTCTGCCAATTGTTCGCATTATTATTAGTAAGCTATCAGAAATGGGGGTGTGACGGAAGTCTCACTGAGTGGCCAGGGGCGGTTAACCGCTATGGCGGTACCGTGGCACTCACCCACACTGTTCCCCAACAAGCGTTGACATAGGCCGCTATGGATTTAGTGCTGTGCCATACCACCGCCGACTTTGACACCCTGGGCGCAGCCGTTGGTGTGGCTGTGCTCAATCCGGCTGCTCGCATTGTTCTGGCGGGGGGCTGTCACCCCACCGTGCAGACTTTCCTGGCCCTCCATCGCGATGAATATCCTTTGATTGAACGGCGGGCAGTTGACTTAGCAGTAGTGGCGGCCGTTACCGTGGTTGATACTCAGTCCTTAGAACGCTTGGGAGTGGTCAAAGACTGGGTCGCCACCATTACGGCACAGGGCGGCGATGTCCGGGTTTATGACCACCATACTGGCGGCGATCGCACGATTGCGGCAGCTCACTACATCGTTGAGCCCGTGGGAGCTGTGACTACGATTTTGGTCGAACAGTTGCAGGCCCAGCGGCTGTCGCTATCGCCGAGTCAAGCAACTGTGATGGCTTTGGGAATTCACGTTGACACCGGTTCATTGACCTTCACCGCTTCTACAGTGCGCGATGCGGCGGCCCTGGCTTGGCTGATGGGGCAGGGGGCCAGCCAGTCGGTGATTGCTGAATTTGTGGAGCCAAATTTGTCGCCCACTCTGCAGACACTCTCAGAACAGGCAATTGCCCAGTTACAGCGCGAACAGCTGCCTGGACACACCTTGGGTTGGGTCCTGCTAGAAACGGCAAATCACGTGCCGGGGCTTTCGGGCTTAGCGGAGCGGCTGCTCACCTTTATGGATTTGGATAGCCTGCTGTTTGGTGCCTGGTTTGCCGCTAAAGAAGACGCCAAAAAGCTCGTTCTGATTGGCCGTACGCGCGGCCGGACAGCCGCTACGGGAGATCGCCCTGGGATTGATTTCAATCAGCTTTTATCACCGCTGGGGGGCGGCGGCCACCCCACAGCAGCGGCAGTAACCTGTGCAACGCCCACTCCCCAAGCAGTATTTGATGATGTCTTGGCCAGTTTGCGCCAGCAGATTCCCTCGGTGCCGAAGGCTCGCGATTTGATGTCGTCGCCGGTACGGACAATTTTGCCCGCTACAAAGATCATGGAAGCGCAGCGCATTTTGCTGCGCTATGGACATTCTGGTCTCTCGGTGGTCAATCGAGACGGACAGTTGGTCGGCGTGATTTCTCGTCGAGATATTGACTTGGCTCTGCACCACGGATTTGGCCACGCTCCGGTCAAAGGCTACATGTCTACTCAACTCAAAACCATCACGCCCCAGACGTCACTGCCAGAGATCGAATCACTGATGGTAACCTACGATATCGGCCGGCTGCCGGTGCTAGAAGGGGAACGGCTCGTCGGCGTTGTCACTCGCACGGACGTGCTGCGGCAACTGCACCAGAGCCAGCAAAAGCAGTCTCCAGATGCGGTTCAGCCGGCAGTTACCGTACGTCCCCCAGCGCCCTCTCAGCTTTGGCAAACCCTGCAGCAGCGCCTTGATACGGCCCTGTGGAAGATGCTGCAGGCGATGGCAACAGAGGCCAGTGATCGCGGCTGGCAACTTTACCTAGTGGGCGGCGGCGTACGGGATCTATTTCTCAGTGATCGCGCTACGTCCTTGAACCTGCCGGATGTCGATTTGGTCGTTGACAGTGCTTATCAAACCCTGGAAATGGGGGCTGGAATCGTCCTGGCGGAGGCAATTAAGGCTCAATATCCAGAGGCGGAGCTACAGGTCTATGGCCGGTTTCAAACGGCGGCGCTGGTCTGGCACCAGTCGCCCTTTGACCCGTCTGGCGGTCCCCTAATGGTCGATATCGCCACGGCCCGCACTGAGTTTTATCCCTATCCAGCCGCTAATCCTGAGGTCGAGGCCAGCTCCATTCGCCAGGATCTCTACCGCCGCGATTTCACCATCAACGCGCTGGCGGTAGCGTTAACGCCGCCGGAACCAGGGCAACTGCTGGATTTTTTTGGCGGCTTGGTCGATTTGCAAGCCCATCAAATTCGCGTGCTCCACGCCAACAGCTTTATTGAAGATCCGACGCGAATTTATCGCGCTGTTCGCTTTGCCGTGCGGCTGGACTTTACCTTAGAGTCCCAAACTGAAGGATTTATCCGCCACGCCATCGAGAGTGGCGTTTATCGACGGCTGCAAACCGAGATTGCCCAACTGCCGGCTTTACAAACGCGTCTTAAAGCAGAACTGCAGTACATTTTGGCCGCCGATTATTGGGCCCCGGCGCTAGCGCTGCTGGATGAGCTAGGCGCCTTGGTGTGCTTACATTCCGAGCTTGAACTCAGCGATCGTCTCTGGCAGCAACTTCGACAGTTGAGTCGCTGGCTAGCTCAGCTGGCCCCATTATCCTCTCTGACGCCCTGGCTGCTGCGACTAGAGCTGCTGCTGACGACTCTCCCGACGACCCAGCGCGCCCCAGTGGCAGAGCACTTGCAGCTACCGCAGGCCAGCATCCAGCGCCTGAGAGTTTTGACCCGGGCCGAGGCCGAAATTGTCGCAAAACTGCCCCGGTGCGATCGCCCCAGCCAGTACGTTCACCGGCTGCAGAACTACGACTTGGCCCTCCTAGTCTTAGTCAGCCTGCGCCAATCTCAGGAAATTCAGGCGCGAATTTGGCGCTATTTGACCGACTGGTCACAGGTTAAGGCCATCTTAAGCGGCAACGATCTGAAAGCTTTGGGCTATCCGCCAGGGCCGCTCTACCGAGAGATTTTGTCCAGCGTCCGGACAGCCACCCTAGACGGTGAAGTTAAGAATCGAGAGGGAGCGATCGCCTTGGTGCTGCAGCAATTTCCGCGATCCTGATCCCGATGCGTCGCATTTACGTCATCTACACCACTCAACCGGGTATCCACAATCTGCTATGAAGATGACGACAGGGTAGATTAAGAGAGTCTAAAATTTACAACAGTTTGTATTTTTCGCCACACTGCCGCTAAATGCCTATGCCGCTTGCCCCTGGAACTGCCCTGCAAAATGGCCATTACGTCATTGATGCGCTGATCGAAACCGCTCCCAACGGCGATTTATACTACGGCACCCATGTTGCTGTGGGTTTACCAGTTTTTATTCAAGTCTTTCCGCTGGCCGAGACCCGAAGACAAACCGATTTATCCGATCTGATCGCTCGCCTTGAGGGGGTCGCGTTTTCGCCTCAGTCGCCCTTGCCCAGTCCGTTTCAGCTGTTTCGAGGCGATGACCACACCCTTTGTCTAGCGATGGGAAAAGCGACGGGTCTGCCCTGGTCTTTAGCCCGTCGTAAGGGAGTGCCCATGTCCCCCAAGCAGGCATTGGACAGCATTCGTCAAGTGGCTTGCAGCGTTGCCTGGTTAAAAGAGCAGGGAATTGCCGGACTTGATTTATTGCCTAACTATATTTGGCTATCTGCCGGGCATGAAAAAATTACGCTTACCGGACTGCTCTACGCTCACCTAATCCGTCCTAACGGCACAGATTCAACTGCAGATATGTCGGTTCACTCACTGGCGAAGCTGTTGTTTAGCTTTTTGACCAGCGAATTGATCAGGCCCGAAGACGCCAGCAGTGATGCCATTCGGGCACAACTCAAACAGCACCGCCCGGGGTTGAGTCCAGTTATCGCTGAGGCGATCGCTTTAGGGATGCGATCGCCTGAGACTGAGGCCTCCCTGACGCTTGAGCAGTGGCTAGCGCAACTTCCCGACGCTGGCAAGGCTTACCAGATTCAGCCGCCCAGCCATCAGCTGACGCGGCAACCTGCCGTGGTTCCGGCTGCTAAAGCGGGTAGTAGCCGTATCAAGCCCCTGACAGCCCTTTTAGGAACTGCCCTGATGGCCGCGATCGGTGGTGGTGCTTTGGGGACATTTTGGCGACTCAACGCTCAAAGTCTGCCCGGTGCCATCCAACTAGACCCCAAGCAATCTTTTCCCGATCAGGTTGACTGGTCAGGCGACACCCCTTCAGAAACGTTTGACAGCCCGTTTGTGCCCGCCAGCAATGCCCCTAACCGTCGCGATGACTGGTACGACGCCACCCCGCCGGAAGCGCCTGAGGCACCTTCTGAAGGGGTGCCAGAGGCCCCAATTGAGGCGATAAACGACTTTGAGTTGGCACCAGAGGCTGAATTTGATCCGCAAGAATCTCCCCTCAACGACTCAGGACCCTCCCCTGCAGAATCACCTGGAGTCCCCGTTGACGCCCTTCCGGATGGCCTTCCTGACGCTCCGGCTCCGGCTCCGAGCCTGCCGCCAGAAGTCCCTCAAGCCCCGGCTGAGGTGCCTTTAGACCCTGAAACAGTCAATTTCTCCAACCTAGACGAAACGCTGCTCCAGCCCACCTTAGAAACAAAGCCGAAAGCCTTGCCAACCACCCGTGAGGCCACTTCAGAAATCTGAGGAGGGTCATCG
>JBCCNE010000324.1:0-5890 GCA_039026015.1 Cyanobacteria bacterium P01_C01_bin.70
AGATGTGCAAGGGGCAATCGACCGCACTCAGGAAGTCGCGGAACAGGTGAAGAACCAAGCCCAAAATCTTACTGAGCAGGCCCGCAGCCAGTTTGGGCAAGTGTTTGGCCAGGTCAGAAAGCGTAGTAAAAGCTTGCGATCGCAGGTGAATGATCGCTTTGCGGACGCCGCCTCAAACTTACAAGACCCGCGTCAATCTCAATTGAGAGAAGATGCTGGCAGCACGATTGACGTTGATTCAGAAGAAATCTGGCCGGATGAAACGGAGCAATAAACTCGGCGATCGCAGCGCCACGACGCTGGCTAGTTTCTAGGTTGGCCAGCAGTCAGCGGCCGATGCGGCTTTAAACGCTGCTTAACCCAAATGATAATCGATATCTAGGGGCTGTCATCATTTAGCGATCAAGTCCTTATGTGGAATACATTTCAGCCTCCAGCTTGTTTTGCGGAGCGGGCGCGGATGCACTTACACCACAAGCATTCTGGATTTAATTGATGACGCGCCCTAGGTGATGGCCGGATGCTGTTCCCGTAGACGCAGAGCGCGCTGATAGTCGTGTAGCGCACCTTCGGCGTCATCTGCGGCGGCCCGCGCTTGGGCTCGGCTGATGTAAGCTTCGGTGAGGTTAGGGTTAATTTTTAGGGCCTGAGTGAAATTTTCCAAGGCCGCCTGGGCGTTGCCTAATTGAAAATAAGCATTGCCCCGATTATTGTAGGCTTCAGCATAGCTGGGGTCCTGCTCAATGGCCTGATCAAAGTCTTCAATGGCCGATTCGAACTGTCCCATTTGGAGCCTGAGCACGCCTCGATTATTGTAAGTGCGCGACTTTTGCATTTCATAAGTCAGGGCCTGAGTATAGTCGGCAATGGCCCCATTAGCATCACCCAGCTCGGCCCGCAGCTTGCCTCGACTGTTATAAATTTCCGCCAGTTGAGGAGCCGTGGTAATAGTTTTTTCGTAAGTTTGGGTCATGCCGGAAGCGGCAGTCGGCTCGGCTGACGTGCCTGCAACTCTCTGCTTGGGAGGTGCTTTACCGGCCAGCTCTGACGTCAGCGTCATGACCTGTTGATAATCAGTCACTGCGCCATCGGTGTCGCCTAGCTTGTGGCGCAGTAGGCCTCGATTACCGTAAGCTTCGACGAAGGTGGGATTGAGCTCGATCGCCTGGTTCATATCGGCGATCGCTTTGTAGAGATTCCCCAAGTGCATATGGGCCAAGCCGCGACTGTGATAGGCATCGGCTAAAGTCGGCTTGTGGGTCAGCGCCAAATTAAAGTCTGCGATCGCCCGCGGATAATCTTCCATTTGCAAATAAGCGCATCCTCGCCACAGGTACGCTTTGACAAATCTGGGATTGTGGGCCAGCGCCTGCTCAAATTCTTGAATAGCGTCAGGATAGGCTGCCTGCATAAGATGGGTCAGCCCTCGGCTGCCGTAGGCTTTTGCCGAGGTTGAATCAATTTGCAAAGCCGCATCAAAATCAGCCATTGCAGCAGCATAATCAGCCACCTTGCGATAAAGATTGCCTCGATTGAGATAGGCGCTAACGTAATCGGGGTTTAATCTCAGGGCTTCTGTAAACCCGGCTAGCGCTTCATTCACCTGCCCCAGGTCGCTGAGGGCACAAGCGCGGTTGTAGTGAGCCTTACTATATCCTGGCTCCAGCTTTAAGACTTGATCAAATAAAACAACGGCCTCGGCCAACTCGCCTCGACGTGCCCGATCAATGGCCTCATTTAGAATGGTTTTCCATTGCATGGCAGCACCTCAAACGCACGGAGGCAATCTCCACAACTCCAATCAATCCATCGGAGCCCTATGACAAATACCCGATGTTGCGGTAATTACGTACCTCTAACGTTGTAACGCATCTCGGCACAACAAAAAATTTATTGTCGAGATGCCCTTTTTACGGCTTTTACTATCTTCTTGAACAATACATGCCAATCCGGCAAAAATGATTAAATTTCATCGCTGCTGATCAGCACGTAACGTCTATACGACAACATACTTACATTAATCGAAAGTGAAGCCGTATCTATCTATGGGCGAAAGGGAGTTCATGTAATCTTTACAGAAGAAGAATAAAAGTTTGCAAAGTGTTAATCAAGTCACAGGAGAATTTGCTTAATTAAAATTACTGATGACTCGAACTGGCTGACAAGAGCTGCATCACGGCCTGATGATGAGACTGCACCAGTTTTGGCAAATCGAGGGTGGTTAACTGCCCCTGATCAATGACGCGATGACCGTTGATAAAGCTGTAGTCAACTTTGCTGATATGACAAAACAGCAGCGCCGCCACTGGATCATAAATGGCTGCACCGGCAAGGGAAGGCTGCTCTAAATCAATCGCGATAAAATCCGCTGCCATCTGTGGCTTCAGGGCTCCAATGTCATCGCGGCCCAGCACCTGGGCTCCCCCTTTAGTGGCGATCGCCAGCGCCTCTCTTGCCCCTAGCGCACCGGGGGCTTCATCCCGCACTCGCGCTGCCAGCATAGCCATGCGAGCTTCCTGCATCAAATGGCCTGTATCGTTGGAGGCCGCTCCATCAACGCCTAGACCAACGGGAATTTGTAAATCCAGCATTTTGCGGATGGGGGCAATGCCGCTGGCGAGACGCATATTGCTGCAGGGGCAGTGGGCCACTCCTGTCCCCGTTTGGCTAAATTTATTCAGGGAGCGATCGCTCAGCTTAACGCAGTGAGCATGCCAAACATCGTCGCCCAACCACCCCACCGATTCGGCATACTCCCCTGGAATCTGGCCAAAGCGTTCGAGACTGTAGTTGACGTCGCTGATATTTTCCGCCAAGTGAGTGTGCAGCCGCACCCCAGGATAAGCCCGAGCCAGGGCCGCTGACTCTCGCATCAGATCCTGAGACACGGTAAACGGCGAACAGGGAGCTAGCACAATCCGCAGCAGGGCATAGCGTTCGTTGTCGTGATACTGCTCAATCAGTCGCTGCGAGTCTTGCAGAATAAAGGGTTCAGCTTCAACTAGGTGGTCTGGCGGCAGACCTCCCTGACTTTTTCCAATGCTCATGCTGCCGCGATTGGCGTGAAAGCGCAGACCAATGGCTTGAATCGCCTGAATCTCGTCATCTAGCGTGCAGTCGTTGGGAAACAGGTAGCTATGGTCGCTAGCCGTAGTACAGCCTGATAGCATCAGTTCGGCCGCAGCCATCTGTACGCCGGTGCGAAAAATCTCGGCAGTGATGTTTGACCACAGCGGATACAAACTTTGCAGCCATTGAAACAGCTCGTGATTTTGGGCGGCCGGCACGGCTCGCGTCAGCGTTTGAAAAAAGTGGTGATGGGTGTTCACTAAGCCCGGTAGCACGACATAGCGATCGCTCAAGTCCAATACTTCATCAGCCATCTGGGGCAGTTCTGCAGTGGTGCCCACCTGCTCAATCACGTGGTCGCGAACAAACAGCGCCCCGCCGCGAATTTCCCGCTGCTCATCGTCAAATGTTGCCAGCGTATGGATATTTTTAACCAGCAAAGTAGCCACGCGATAGGTCTCCTGACATTTTTCAACCGACTGCGATCGCCCGCTTACCTAAGCGTTTGCGAGCTCAACCCACCGCCTAATCATACTGACGAGCCCTGGATTGTATTCATCATTCTGGTGTTGAGAGTGATTGATACTGGAAGGATGTGGAACTGATGTTTGACTTAGCGGAGTGTCAGAATGGCGATCACTGCATACGAATGGCTGGATCGGGCGCTAACCACTATTCACAAAGCTGACTGGTATCGAACGACGCAGCCCCTCGGCGGCAAGGCGGGGCCGGTGATGACCTGGCAGGGACGGCCCGTCGTGAACTTTGCCAGCAATGACTATTTGGGCTTAGCAGGAGATGCGCGCTTAGCCGAGGCGGCGATCGCGGCCATTCGTACTTACGGTACGGGCAGCACCGGATCTCGCTTGCTCAGCGGCCACCGCGAACTACACTATCAGTTAGAGCAGGCTATTGCCCAGTGGAAAGGTACCGAAGACGCGATCGTCTTCAGCTCGGGATATTTAGCCAACACTGGCACCATCAGTGCTCTGGTCAATCACCGCGACTTGATTTTGGCCGATCAGTACAATCACTCCAGTCTGATCAGCGGGGCGCAGCTGAGCGGGGCTACGGTGCAGACTTATCAGCACTGTGATGAGTCGGATTTGCAGCAAAAACTGCAGGTCGGGCGATCGCGCTATCGCCGCTGCCTAATCGTTACTGACAGCGTGTTCAGCATGGATGGTGATCGATGTCCCTTAGCCCAGATTTTGGCTCTGGCGGACGCGTTTGACTGTATGGTGCTCGTCGATGAAGCGCACGGTACGGGTGTTTTGGGTCAAACGGGGGCAGGCTTGGTGGCGGCGGCGGGTTGCCATCAGCGCCCCCTGATCCAAATGGGGACGCTGAGCAAAGCGTTAGGCAGCTTGGGCGGATACGTGACTGGCCCGGCTAACTTGATTGATTATCTTCGCAATCGAGCTCGCAGTTGGATTTACACGACCGCCCTCACGCCAGCAGCGGCGGCGGCGGCGCTGGCGGCTATTCAGATTGTGCAGGCAGAACCACAGCGCCGCGATCGCCTCTGGCAAAACGTGCAGCATCTTAAGCGAGAACTGACAGCCCTCATTCCAACAGCGTCAGCAGGAAACCTTTTCAGGCTGCTGCCCTCAGACTCGCCGATTGTCTGTGTGGCGGTGCCTGACGCTGCCACCGTAGTGCATTGGGGGCAACGCTTGCTAACCGTCGGCTGCCTAGTCTCAGCCGTGCGTCCACCAACGGTGCCGGTCAGTCGGCTGCGGATGACTGTGATGGCCACCCATCAGCCCGACCATATTCAGCAGTTAATTGGCGCGCTCCAGCAAATCAGCACTGAGGCAATCTGAGTTTTGCCAAGCTAATTTCATCAGATACAAAAAACCGAGCTGGCTCCTCCTAAAGAAGGGTTCCAGCCCGGCTGGTGCTCAAGGAGCACACGCGAGTCTACAGGATGTTTATATAGTCGCTCAGGCATTGGTGACCGACAACGGGGAAAAGTTCAGATAAATTCAGGTGTTGCGTCCCAAAATTCAGTTTACGGTGAATGATCGTCACGGAAAATGCAGTCAGGACGCCATCTATCGCGGCTGTGCAGAGCAGAATCGGAATGTGAAATTCAGGAGACGCCATCTATATAATTATTGTCATAGGATAATTATCGTCACCGAGGCATGCCGCCGAGACCTATCGATGCCTCCCGCGATCGCATCAATGCTGTTTGAGCAGCCGGTTGTCAATTAGGCGAAAACGACGCTTAAATCACACCGCTGTCAGCCAGAGTGGCTTAAGCTATCATCCATACTATTGAGAATCCTTTGAGGAAGGCTATGTTCTCTAGCTGCTTTTTTCCCAATGAAGAGACGCGCCAAAAACAGCGTGCCCAGAAAATTAATATGTTGAAGGCGATGCGAGACGGTTTAGAAGCCCGATTAGCGGCTCTAAATGCCGCAATTGAAACTTTGGAGCGCCAGCAAGGTACCTCTCAGGAATAGGCTCGACAGGCCATAAGTTGAACGAGCCTGTCGCTGGCTCCAGACTTTACAAAGACTCGCGGACGTCTTTCACCTGACCCGCGAGCGCGGCAGCAGCCACCATAGCCGGACTCATCAACAGGGTGCGCCCAGAAGACGAGCCCTGTCTTCCCTTAAAGTTGCGATTTGAAGAAGAGGCGCTGAGCTGGTTGCCCTGCAGCTTATCAGGGTTCATCGCGAGGCACATCGAACAGCCGGCCTCACGCCACTGCAGGCCGGCCGCTTCAAAGATGGTGTCGAGCCCTTCGGCTTCGGCGGCTTGCTTCACCCGCTCAGAACCCGGCACAACAAATGCTTTGACTGTAGGCGCA